>JABDJU010000249.1 GCA_013003325.1 Acidimicrobiales bacterium | reverse complement strand
GTTCACAACGATCCGAGTGGACGGGTTCGCTTTCACGGGCACGTGCCCGAACGCGATCGGAATCGCCTGTACAACGAGTCGGTGTGTGTGGTGGCACCGGCGCTCAACGAGGACTACGGGCTCACGGTTCTCGAGGCGTGGCAGCAGGAGCGACCGGTCATCGTGTGCTCCGACGGCGGCGGCTTGACCGAACTCGTGACCGACGGCGTCAATGGTCTGGTTGTCGAGCCAACTCCGTTCGCGATCGCCCAAGCCGTCGATCGCCTGTGCAACGATCCGGTCTTGGGCGACTCGCTCGTAGAAGGTGGCAGAGAATCACTTGCGGTGATCACCTGGCCGGGAGCACTCGACGCCTTCGAGTCGATGGCCTTGACCGCAGCCGGCGACCACGACTCGCCAACGGCTCCGCCACTATCGATGATGAAGCAGGTGCCGGCCCAGCTCGCCGAACTCAACGACTACATCGCCGGCGGCTTCGACCGAGTGTCCGGCTGGATGGCGGCGGCCCCGGTCCAAACACTTCGCGATCTCTCTGCCGCCCAGGAGCAGGGCGGCCACGTCGCCGAGATCGGGATTCACCACGGCCAGACCTTCATCCTTTTGGCCCTGCTGTGCGGCCCGGACGAGGTTGCGGTCGGATTCGACCTGTTCGAGAACCAGACCGAGAACATCGACGGGTCCGGACTGGGCGACCGTGAGCAGCTCGAACAGAACCTGGCTGCCGCCGGGGTTCCCGACAATCGGGTGATTCTGGAGACCAAGAACTCCTTACGACTGGAACCTGACCACCTGCTCCGTATCGCCGGTGGACGGATCCGTTTGTTCAGCGTCGACGGTGGCCACACCGCTGCCGTCACCGCTAACGATCTGTGGGTTGCCGACCGCACCCTCGCCAAGGGCGGCATCGTGATTCTCGACGATGCGTTCAGCCCGGTGTGGCCCGGGGTCGGCGAAGGCATGCACAACTACCTTCGCCACTGGTCGTGTGAGCTGATCCCCTTCGGCGTCGTCGACAACAAGACGTACCTCACCAACGCGGTGAGCGCGGCGGAGAAGTACCGCTCTGTGCTCCGTACCGAACGGGACGGATATCAGCTTCGGGAGGACGAGCTGTACGGGTCACCGATGGTGTGCTCGAAGTACACCCGAATTCTCTAGGCGTCGCTCGGCTCCGACCCCGGGCGGGCGATTCGAATACCGTAGAACCATGAGCAACGTTGACATCGCAGTGTCGGTTCCCACCCTTCTCGGCGAGTGCCCTGCATGGGATGAGCGCCAGCAGGCGCTCTACTGGGTCGACATCGAAGGCAAGAAGATCCATCGCCACGACCCTGCCACCGGCGGCAACGAGACGCGAGCAACGGACGGGCGGCCGGGGTCCTTTGTCTTCACCAGCGACCCCGATGTTCTCTTGGTTGCGATAGAGAACGAGCTGCGCTGGTTCCACTGGCCATCGGGCGCCACGAAGCTGTTCATTGCGATCGAGCCCGCCGGCAACGAAAACCGTCTCAACGACGGAAAGACCGATCGGGCCGGACGCTACATCGTGGGCTCGATGTATGAGAATCCCAATGCTGGTGTCGCAACCGGAACGCTTTATTCGGTCGAAGGCGACGGAGCCGTTCGCTCGATTCGCAGCGATATCGGTGTCGCGAACGGGCTGGCGTTCGACCCGTTGCTCGACCGGGCCTACTTCGCCGACACCCACACCCGCCGGATCGAGCGCTACGGCTACGACACGGCGACCGGGCAGTGGAACGATGAATCCTGTTTCTTCGACTACGCCGACCATCCCGGGCTACCCGACGGAGCGTGTATCGATTCAGAAGGCCACTACTGGTCAGCGTCGGTCTACGGGTGGGGGTTGATCCGGTTGTCCCCGGAGGGAAAGATCGTCGACCGAATCGAGGTGCCGGTGGAGAAACCATCGATGCCTGCCCTAGGCGGCGCCGACTATCGAACCATGTACATCACCACGATCGGAATGGGCGGCGGTCGACCCTCGGCCGAAGGCCGAGACGGCGCCGTTCCTGGGAGTTTGTTGTCGGTGCGGACCGAGGTTCCCGGCCTGGCCGAGGTTCCCTTTGCCGGCACACCGCCGGCATTCGCGCCGTCGTAGGACCGACCCAACGAAACCGTCGAACGCCCGGGCGCCGTCAACCAGCGGTCGGTTGCAATTGCCATTCGTTTAATTACGCTTGTTTTCGTTCTCGGTGTCGAACGAATCATGACGCCCGTCGGAACCCGCACCCCCTCCCGCGTTCCACCCATCCTCGGCTCCCAGGAGAGACGATCATGAACGACACCAAAACATCTTCCACCGGATGGATTGCACCCTCGATACCCCCGCCTCGGGTCGGTGCCGAGTCGGCCCCTCCAACTCGCCTCCCCACGGGCGACAACGCCCGATCCAAGCGCCGCAGCCGATCGCCGGAGAGCAGGCTCCCCACACCGGCCCGGATCAGGGTCGAACCGTGGCGCGATGATCTGATCGCCGACGCCACGCCGCTTCACGGTTTCTATGCCCAGCGCTACTACGGCCCGATCGTGGGTCCCAGTTGTCTTCTGCTCCTGCGCACTCTGGCCTCCCAGCTCGACGTCGACCGCGACGGCTTCGTGGTCGACGCCGCCGAACTCGCAGCCCGGATCGGCTGCTCGGCCCGAGCCGGCGGCAACAGCCAGTTTTGGAAGGCACTTCGCCGGGGCGTCCGTTTCGGCCTGATCCGTCAGGTCGAGGACCGGGTTCTGATCCGCCACGGCGTCGGACCACTGAGCCACCGACTGTCGCAGCGGCTGCCTCCCGAGCTGCGGCGGGAACACCGGGTGTGGATCGGCACCGACGAACCGTCGCCGACCAGGCTGCTCGATGGCACGATTCCCACGGTGCCGCTGTCGGCGATCGAGACCCTCCGGCTGGCAGCGCGAGGCCTGTGCACCCCCGACGAACTCCGCACCCTGGATCGCGCCCACAAGCTCACGTAAGGCCCAGCGAGGGGCTCCAATCAGGGGTTTTTAGTCCGATCGGCCCCTGTGAGCGGGGCTGATTACTCTCCGGAAACAACCCCGAACTCTGTCACCCTTCATGCGTGAGCGCGATCGACACCCCCCGCGTCGAACTCCCCCAAACGGTCGAACCGAGTTCGGTCGCGCCGAGCAAACTGCTGGTGATCGGGTCCGACCTGGTCATGTGTGCGACCGGCGTATTCATCGCACACGCCCTTAGTCCCCGAAGTGTTGACGCCCTCATCTCGACGTTCGCCTTGCTGGGAGCGTGGGCGATGGGGCTCGGTCGGGCCCGTCTGTACGCCCTTCGCTTCATCACCCGCCGGTCCGAGGAAATCCGACGGATCGTCGATGCTGGCATGCGGGCGCTCGGATCCACCGCACTGCTCGGATTCCTGTTCCGATGGGACATCAGCCGTCAATGGCTGATTCTCGCGGTAGTGATCGGCACGGGGCTGCTGGTCACCGAACGGGAGGTGTTCCGTCGCCGCTTCAACCACCGCCGGCGCAACGGTTCCATGCGCAGGCCGATTCTCATCGTTGGCGACAACCGTGAAGCGACCGACCTGCGCGCCATGTTCGAACAAGACTCCGATCTCGGGTACGACGTTCGGGACACGATTCCGACCAGCTTCGGACCCGACCGGTCCAGATTGATTTCCGACGTCTTCGTCGCCCTCGACCGGACCGGAGCGACCGCGGTGGTGATCGCCGCCTCTTCGATTCCACCCGATCACATGAACCGGCTCGTCCGAGACCTGCTCGACACCGGGATTCATGTGGAGTTGAGCTCGACCCTGGCCGACATCGAGCCCCACCGACTCACCGTTCGACCCCTCGGGCGATACCCGGTCGTCTACGTAGAACCGATCGAACGCCAAGGCTGGCGGGCCGCCGCCAAACGCCTCTTCGACGTCACCGTCGCCGCAGCCGCTCTGCTGATTCTGGCCCCGATTGCCGCGATCGCGGCGATACTCATCAAGATCGATTCACCGGGCCCGGTTCTGTTCAGGCAGCAGCGGGTTGGCCGCAACGGGGTGCTCTTCGGGGTTCTGAAGTTCCGGACCATGGTTGAAAACGCCGAGGCGCTCAAGGCATCCCTGGCCGATGCCAACGAAGCCGCCGGACCCCTGTTCAAAATGAGGATCGATCCCCGGGTCACCCGGGTCGGCAGGGTACTTCGCCTGACATCTTTCGATGAGGTCCCCCAGCTCTGGAACGTGATCCGAGGAGAGATGAGCCTTGTCGGTCCTCGACCGGCATTGCCCGTCGAGACCGCGGCGTGGGGTGACGACGTCTACGGCAGGCTCCGGGTTCGGCCCGGAATCACCGGCATGTGGCAGGTTTCGGGCCGGAGCGGAACGACATTCGAGGAATACACGCGGCTCGATCTGTTCTATGTCGACAACTGGTCGCTCGTCGTGGATCTGACGATTCTGCTCCGGACGATTCCCGCGGTGCTCAAGTCGGATGGCGCGTACTAGAACGCCGTGGCGAACCGAGCCAAGGTTCTGGCGCCTGATCCGGTCGCACCTTTGTTGACCACACCATCGTCGCTGTCGGCGAGGGCGGCGAGGCCGAGATCGAGATGGGCCCACGGCACCTCGCCGACGAACTCGCTCAAGAAGATTCCCGCCGTCAAGGCTCCGCCGTAGGGCGTCTTCCCGATGTTTCGAAGGTCGGCCACGTCGCTATCGAGATCCTTCCGGTAGCCGGTGGGCAGCGGCAGGTGCCACACCTTTTCACCGCTTGCTTCTGCAGCATCCTGAATCGCGGTGACAAGCTCGTCGTCGTTGCCCATGAGCCCGCTGTATTTGGGACCCAACGCCGCCGTCACAGCTCCGGTGAGGGTTGCGATATCGACGATCGCATCCGGCTTCTTCTCCGCGGCCAGGGAGAGCGCGTCGGCCAGTACCAATCGGCCCTCAGCGTCGGTGTTCAGCACTTCGACCGTCTTGCCGTTCCGTGCGGTGAACACGTCGCCGGGACGTCCCGCGTCGCCCGAGGGCATGTTGTCGGTCAGCGGTATGTAGGCCGTGACCGTGTTTGCACAGTCCAAGGCTTCGAGCATGGTCATCGCGCCGACCACCGCCGCCCCGCCTGCCATGTCGATCTTCATCGTCATCATTCCCGTGCCGGTCTTGAGGGACAGGCCGCCGGAGTCGAAGGTGATTCCCTTTCCGACCAACGCGATTTTCTTTGCGCCGCGGGCCTTCTTGGCCGGGGTGTAGGTGATGGTGAGCAGTCGCGGCGGGTGCGTTGAGCCTTGATTGACGAACTGCAGACCACCCAACTTCTCCTTGGCAATCCTGGCTTCATCCCAAGCCGCCGCCTTGAGTCTCGCCGAGCCTCGCAGCGCGGCCCGAGCCTTGCGCACGAACGCGGTCGGAACGAGCGATCCGCCCGGCTCGTTGACAAGATCCCGAGTGAGGGCAACCGAAGCGACGAGCTGTTGGCCGACCTCGAAGGCTCCGGCCACCCCGCGGCCCTTGGCCACGATCGTGATCCGGTTCGTCCCCGGCTGGGGTGAGGTACCACTGCCCTTCTGGGCTGTGTACCGATACGACGCGAGCCCGGCTCCTTCAGTCACCGCGGTCACCTGTTCTGGGTCGGCATCGTCGCCGAGCACCAACGCAACCGTCGACTGCCGTGAAACGGATCGGGCGAACGCAGCGCCGGCATTTCTATAGTCATCGATGCTGTTGGATCCATCGGCTTCGCCCCCCACGCCGACCAGCACCTCCAGAGCTCCGTCCTCGGACGGGATAGTAAGCGTCTGGCCCGCCTTGGCTTCGAAGCCTGAAGCATCCGCGAAGCGCTCGCGATCCGGGGACAGGCCGTCGACCGCATCGACCAACCGGCCGATTGCAGTGGCCCCCCGAGGGGTCTTGGCGGTGAGTTTCAGATCGGGTCCATACGTGGCCATCGAACGATGGTACTGCGGATGGTTCCCCAGCTATGAGTCCGCCAGAAGCCACCGAGCACCCCTGTCCTCCCCAGACCTGGGCTAACCTGGGGCCATGCCTCGCGCGATCTGGAGTGGAGCCATCAGTTTCGGGCTGGTGTCGATCCCGGTGAAGCTCTACACCGCAAAGAGCCCGAAGTCGGTTCGCTTCAACCAACTCGACGGACGGGACAATCAACGAATCAAGCAGAAGCGGGTCAATGCGCATACCGGTGAGGAAGTGCCCTATGACGAAATCGTCAAGGGCTACGAGATCATGAAAGACACATATGTGGTCATCACCGACGACGAGCTCGACTCGCTGTCGCCGAAGGCGTCGCGCTCGATCGACATTGTCGAGTTCGTCGAAGAGGACGAGATCGACCCGGTCTTCTACCAGGCCTCGTACTATCTCGTTCCCGATGAGCTGGCCCGCAAGAGCTACGCCCTGCTCACCGAGGCGATGGCGAGTGACGGTCGGGTGGCGTTGGCTCGGGTCGTCATGCGCACCAAGGAATATCTTGCTGCGATCCGCCCAAGCGAAGGGCGCTTGATGCTCAACACGATGATGTACAGCGACGAGGTTGTCGACCCCGCCGAGATCCCGGGCTTCGAAGAACTCGACGAGATCGAGGTGAGCGAAGCCGAACAGGCGATGGCAAAGACACTCATCGAATCGCTGGCCGGTGGTTTCAATCCGGACAAGTACGAAGACACATTCCGCAACGAGGTCCTGGATCTCATCGAACGCAAGTCGAAGGGTGAACTCACCACCGTCGCCGAATCGGCTCCCGCCGCATCGGACACGGTGATCGACCTGATGGCAGCACTCGAGGCCAGTGTGGCTGCAGCCAAGGAGGCACGGGCCGGCCACCCCACAGGAGACGCCTCCAAGAAGGCGGCCAAGAAGAAGCCGGCCAAGAAAGCGACGAAGAAGGCCGCCGCCAAGAAGAAGGCCGCGGCGAAGAAGACAGCCAAGTCGGCCTGAGGCCCTGCCGATGGCTCCGGCGACACGGGTCTCGGTCGGCGGTAGAACGCTCTCGGTTTCCAATCTCGACAAGGTTCTGTACCCCGAAACCGGCTTCACCAAGGGCGAGGTGATCCACTACTATTCGTCGGTTGCGGCGGCCATGCTCCCCCACCTCGCCGGGCGTTGCATCACCCTGCGGAGATGGCCTGACGGTGTTGACGCCACCTCGTTCTTCGAGAAGCGCTGCCCGTCTCACCGGCCCGATTGGGTGCCCGTTTCCGTCGGCCCGGGCAACGAGTCTGAGCGGAGCTCCAAACGCGGTGGAGACACCTCGCCGATTCCCTACTGTCGAATCGAGGAGCAGGCGGCCCTGGTCTGGACCGCCAACTTGGCCGCCCTCGAGCTACATGCCCCGATGGCGAAAGCGGACTCACTCGACACACCGACCACACTCGTCTTCGACCTCGATCCAGGCGAACCGGCGACGATCGTGGAATGTGCGCAGCGGGCGCTCGACATGCGTGAGGTTTTCGACCTCATCGGGCTGCAATCCTTCGCCAAGACCAGCGGATCCAAAGGCATGCAGGTCTACGTGCCGTTGAATACGCCGACCACCCATCATGATTGCGCCGACTTCGCC
>JABDJU010000225.1 GCA_013003325.1 Acidimicrobiales bacterium | reverse complement strand
TTCTTGGCCGCAGCCTTCTTGCCGGTGGCCCGCTTGGCTGCCTTCTTCGTGGACTTCTTAGGCTGGGAAGCGACCTTGGTTGCCATGGCACTCCATCGGCACTGGCTGGTTCTTCTTGAGCGGGGGAGCTGGGATGGGGCGATAGGTTCTGGTCGTGCGATTGGTCGTAGCGGAATGCACCGTCACCTACGAGGGGCGATTGACCGCAAGGCTCGAGCGAGCTCGCCGGCTGCTGATGGTCAAGGCCGATGGTTGCGTCGCAATCCACGCCGACGGCGGTGCCTACAAGCCCCTGAACTGGATGAACGCCCCAAACACACTGGTGGAGACCGATGAGGGATGGCGGGTCTCGAACCAAAAGGGAGAAGTGCTGCTGATCGAGATTCACGACGTCGACTCCGACACCAATGTCGAATTGGGGGTCGATCCCGGGCTTCAGAAAGACGGGGTGGAGAGCCATCTACAGGAGCTGCTGGCCGAACAGCCCGGAGCCCTCGAGACGGGACTGCAGCTCATTCGCCGCGAGTACCCCACCGATATCGGCCCCGTCGACCTGCTTTGCCGAGACGCCGATGGAACAACCGTGGCGGTCGAAATCAAGCGACGGGGCGAGATCGACGGCGTGGAACAGCTCACCCGGTACCTCGAGTTCCTCAACGCACAACCCGACTTGGCTCCGGTCCGCGGCGTTCTTGCCGCCCAGCTGATCAAGCCACAGGCAAAGGTGCTCGCCGGGACTCGAGAGATCGGGTGTGTGGAGCTCGACTACGACCGGTTGCGCGGGCTCGAGCGTCCCCAGCAGAAGTTGTTCTGAACCCGCAGGTCAACCCAGCGGCCTGGCACCGCAGCGGGCGGGAACGGTGACACACTTGTGCGGTGCAGCCCGTGGACGAAGCCACCGCGTTGGTGAGGCGGCGACTCACTCGCTCACTCGCAGTGGTGACGGGAGCGGTGGCGACGTTGTGCCTGGTGTGGGGTATCGATTCGGCGCTCGCCGCCAACACGGTGGCCCGCAATGTCGAGGTGCAGGGAGTCGAGCTCGGGGGGATGAGCGCCACCGAGGTCCGACAGGCAACCGCTCGGTTCACCAGCGACCTCCGGTCCGATCCCGTGTCGATTTCAATCGGCCAGACCGAGGTCACGACCGACCTGGTGCGCCTCGGAGTGCGGGTCGACCACGACCAATTGCTGGCCGATGCGTTCGCAGCCCGAACCGACGGTTGGTTTCTGACCGGACCCATCCGATGGCTCAGGTCCTTTTCCACGCCGGTCGAACTCGACCTCCCCTACGTCATCAACAGCAACGAAGTGCAGGCCGCGGTCACGAACTACATCGCACCGCAACTCGACGGACCCGAGACGCCCACCGTTGCTCTCGTCGGTGACCGATTCGCACCGATCCCCGGCCGGAGCGGCGCGGTGATCGATCCAGCCCAGCTGGTCGACCGGATCTCAGGCCTGATCGGGACAGACGGCCCGTACTCGTTCAGCATGACCCCGTATCCGAGCAGTCCCGATCTGAGCCTCGATGCCGTCGGGCGGGTGGCGCTCGAACTGAACACCGCCACCTCGGACCCTCTCGAGGTGCAGGTGCTCGAGCAGACCACCGAATTGAGCGGACCCGAGCTGCGGTCGCTGGTAGACATCGACAATACCGACACCGGATCGTTCTGGCATGTGAACCAGGCACGGGCTCTCGATCTCCTGCGCGACCGCTTCGAACGTCTGGGCGACGAGTCCCGGCAGGCCCGATTCATCGTGGTGCAGGACCAACCCGAGATCGTTCCCGCTGATGAAACGCTGGTCTGCTGCGACGACAAAACGGCCGCCTTGCTGAGGGCGGCCCTGCTCAGCCAACCGGTGATCCCGGTTTCTGACGACGGCGAGGACGCCGGTGGTGACCCGATCCGAACCGTCGAGTTGGCTCCGATCGTCACCGACGGCACCAAGGGGGTCGCCGAACTCGAAGCGCTCGGAATCACCGAACTTGTGTCCACGTTCACCACCAACCATCAGTGCTGTGAGAATCGGGTCCACAACATCCAGCTCTTTGCCGACACCGTTCGGGGCACGGTCATCGAGCCCGGCGACGTGCTCAGTCTGAACGAGCTCGTCGGCGAGCGGACCGAGGAAAAGGGGTACAAGGAGGCGGGCGCCATTCTGCTCGGAAGCCTGGAGCCACAGTTCGGCGGTGGGGTGTCTCAAGCGGTCACCACGATCTTCAATGCGGCGTTCTTTGCCGGCCTCGACTTCGAGGAATACCAAGCCCACTCGCTCTACTTCAGCCGCTACCCCGAGGGTCGGGAGGCCACCATCTCCTGGCCCCGCCCCGACTTGAAGCTGCGCAACGACACCCCCTACGGCATGCTCATCTGGACCGACCACACCGGCACCTCCATCACGGTCTCGATGTACTCGACCAAGCACATCGACGTCGAAGCACTACCCGTCGTTCGTCGAGCCCAGCGTGAGTGCCGACGCGTGACGACGCCGAGGCAGCGCACCTACCCCAACGGCAAGGTAGTCATCGACGAAGTGTTCGCCGTCTACCGGCCCGGCCAAGGCCTCGACTGCAACGGCGACCCCGCCGACCCCGCCGCCGTGACAACCACCATCTCTCCCCCGACCACGCATGCCCCGGCCACCACTGCACCGGTCACGAGCACAACGGCGCCGCCGACCACCGTCACGGCGACGACGACCTCGAGCACCACAACGACGTCCACCACCACGACATCGACGACATCGACGACATCGACGACATCGACGACATCGACGACATCGACGACATCGACCAGCACAACGCTTGCCACGACCAGTTCCTCGACCAGCGAGCCCTAGTCCGACCCGACGCACGGGCCGCAGTGCGGATACGTTGTCGTCGACGAGGACCCCATGACCCCCGACGAATCTCCCTCCACGCATCACGTACTCACCGACGTCGTGGTCGTCGGTGCTGGGCCGGGAGGCTGCGCCGCGGCGATCTCCCTGGCCCGAGCCGGCATCCCCGTCACGATGATCGACAAGGCGACCTTTCCGCGCGACAAGTGCTGCGGCGATGGACTCACCGCCGGAGCCCTCCGCTCGCTCGAGCGCCTCGGCTTCGACCCAGCTCGGGTTCCTAGCTGGAAGCCGGTCGACACGGTTCATATCGCTGGTCCGCGAGGAGGAGCGATCCCATTTGCCCTACCTCACGACAATGGGCTGTTCGCGGTGATCGCTCGACGATCCGAACTCGATCACGCGCTGGTCGAGCAAGCCATCTCGGCCGGAGTAGATGTGCGCCTCGGGGTGGCGCTGAACGATCTGACCGTCGTCGAGGATGGCATACGCGCCCACACCACCGAGGGCCTTGTTCAGGCATCTCACTACGTCGCCGCCGACGGCATGTGGTCACCGACCCGCAAGCTGCTCGGGCTTCAGACCGAGGGCTACCGAGGCGAGTGGCATGCCTTTCGCCAATACTTCGCCAATGTCTCGCCAGCCGCCCAAACCGAGCTCTACGTCTGGTTCGAGCCTGACCTCCTCCCCGGATATGTCTGGTCCTTCCCGCTGGCCGACGGAACGGCCAATGTCGGCTTCGGAATCCAACGGGGACGGGGAATCGAGATCCAGGAAATGCAAGCGCTGTGGTCAGAGCTGCTCACCCGTCCCCGCATCCGCCAAGGCCTCGGCCCTGACGCGGAACCCCTCGATCGACACACGGCATGGCCAATACCCGCCCGCCTGGGCGAACTCCCCATCGCCCACGGACGGGTGTTGTTCGTCGGGGATGCGGTCGCTGCGACCGACCCGATGACCGGGGAGGGAATCGGCCAGGCGCTCGAGACTGGAATGCTCGCCGCCCAGGCGATTGAAGACCACTTCGGGGACCCGGTGGCGGCTCGAACCCAGTACGCACGGTCCCTGCGCCGGGGGATGCAGACCGATCATCGGCTCGCCCAAGCGCTGAGCGGTGTGCTGGCCAATCCGATCCTTGCCCAGGCCAGCGTACGGCTCGCGGCGGCGACGAAGTGGACGCGCCGGAACTTCGCTCGATGGCTGTTCGAGGACTATCCGCGAGCGGTCGTGGTCACTCCCCGGCGCTGGCATCGAAGGCTGTTCAACCAGCCCGGCGCCTATCGGGCCTAGCGTCGCAGCGCCGACCACCAGGCTGCATCCGGATCGATGTTCCGCGACGTAACGTCCGGTTGTGATGTCCCCCTCACTTCTCCTCGATCGCCCCTCTCCGATCGAACTCGTCGCCGGTTTCGGCAGCCTGCCTTTGTTGCCCGACGCCCAGTATCGTCATGGGGTGATTGCGCCCTCGACCGACGACCCGGAGCTCGCCCTCCGTGACCGATTCGTCGCCGGCGATCGCGACGTCGTCCGGGACCTCTATGACCACCATGGGCCCGCCGTCTACACATTCGCCAAGAGGGCGGTAGGGCCCGAACTGGCCCGCGACCTCACACAGGACGTGTTCCTTTCGGCTTGGCGGGCCCGTTCGTCGTACAACCCGAGCCGCGGATCGTTGGGGGGTTGGCTCATGGGCATCATGAAGAATCGGCTCATCGACAGCTACCGCAAAGCGGGACGTCGCGTCGACGAAGCAGAGTTGAGCGAACCCGTGCAGCAGCGGGCAGCCAGCGAAGACCACCACCGGTTCGGCCAGCTCGCCGACCGTATGGTCTTGACCGCCGCCCTGAACTCGCTGCCTGAGCGCCAACGCGAAGTGCTCACGCTGGCTTTCTGGGGAGACCGGACACAACAACAGATCGCCGAGGAGACCAATCAGCCTCTCGGAACCGTCAAGAGTGATATGCGCCGCGGCCTGCTGCGGCTTCGAGCCGAGTTGGAGCGGAACGATGTCTGACAACCGTCCCCACGACCCGATCGAGTCGGATCTGAGCGACCTCGGATTGCCCGGACTGCTCGACTCAGTGAAGGCCCAAATCGGCCCCGAAGCGACGCTGCTCGACCAGCCACCACCCGATGTCTGGGCCGGCATCGAAGCGGCCCTGTCCACCGAACCCGATTTGTCGCACGACAACGACCAGCTAGCGAGCTCGCCCAACAGCGTCACCTCGCTCGACCATCACCGTCGCAACCGGCGTCCCGCCGGAATTCTGCTCGTCGCTGTTGCCGCATCGGTGATCGCCGCGCTGGCCATTGGGGGGATCTTCTCCGACGACTCCAGGATCGTGGGCGAGATCGACCTGGCCGCGTTGACCGGGAACGACAGCCTCGGGACCGCCAAGATCGTCGAGCAGGCGGGCGTCACCCGACTCGACATCAGCTTCGAAGGCGAACTAGCCGCCAGCGATGCGAGCTATGAACTCTGGGTTATCGATCCCGAGATCGAGAACATGCACTCCCTCGGCACGATCACCAGCAGCGGTGCAGGTGACAGCGGATCCTTCGAGTTGCCCTCCGGTGTCGACATCGCCGACTTCCCCATCGTCGATATCAGCCTCGAACCCGACGACGGCAACCCGGCCCACAGCGGCGACTCCCATTTCCGGGGCGTTCTCGGGATCTAGCAGCATTCAGTCAACCCCGGCACCGATGTCTAACCTGGCATGGTGAACGGTTGGGTGTTTGCCTCGGTATGGGAGTCGATCGCGGCAGCCCAGCCCGACCGCGTCGCCCTCACCCACGGAGAGCGGGAGACGAGTTGGGCCGACTTCGATAGCCGAGCCGATGCCGTCGCACGCCACCTCCTCGATCGCGGCTGTGCCCATCAGGCAAAGATCGGGTTCTACCTCTACAACTGTGCGGAGTACTTGGAGCTGTTCTTCGCCTGTTCGAAGGCGTCGCTGGTCCACGTGAACACCAACTACCGGTACGGCGTCGAAGAGCTGGTCTACCTGTGGGACAACGCCGACGTTGAAGCCATCGTGTTTCACGGTGCCAACACCGGCCATGTCGAGTCGCTCCGGCCGCGCCTGACAAGAATCCACACCTACGTCTGGGTCGACGACGGCACCGAACCGTGCCCGCCGTGGGCCACCGCCTACGAGGCCGTTGCCAGCACCCCGATCAGCGGACCGGTCCGTTCGGCCGAGGGACGATCGGGCGACGATCTGATTCTGCTTTATACGGGGGGCACGACCGGCATGCCAAAAGGGGTCATGTGGCGCCAGGACGATCTCCTGATGGTGACCGACGCCAAGAACAAGGTCCGCCTCCCCGAGCAACCCGACCTTGATGAGACCGGCGTCTCCGCCGCGGCCCAGGCCCGAGTCCTCCAACGACCCGGACCCGGAAGCATCCCGGCCTGTCCACTGATGCATGGAACCGGGCTCTTCAATGCCCTCACCAGCCTCACCTTAGGGGGTTCGATTTCGACGCTGACCTCCCGCCGCCTCGATATCGAAGAGTTGTTCGATACTGTCGAAGGGCGGCGCATCAAGAGCATCTTCATCGTCGGCGATGCGTTCGCCAGGCCCATGCTGGCGGCGTTGGATGCCGAACCGGGCCGCTGGGACATCAGCTCGCTGCGCGTCCTCATCTCGTCGGGGGTCATGTGGTCGGCCGAAACCAAAGCCGGGTTGATGGCACACAACCCGAAGATGCTGTGTGTCGATACCTACGGCAGCTCGGAAGCGATCGGGATCGGCTCGTCGGTGTCGTCCAAGGACGATGCTGCGAAGACGGCCTCGTTCTCGCTGAGCTCGAGGTCGGTTGTGATCTCCGATGACGGTCGTTTGGTGGAGCCGGGCTCCGGCGACATCGGACGGGTCGGCGTGGCGGGACGGGTACCGGTCGGGTACTACAAGGATCCCGACAAAACGGCGAGCACCTTTCCGACCATCGACGGCACTCGCTACTCGGTACCCGGGGACTACGCCACCGTTGAGCCCGACGGGACGATCGTGCTTCTGGGACGGGGTTCGGTCTGTATAAACACCGGCGGCGAGAAGGTGTTTCCCGAAGAAGTCGAGGAGGCTCTAAAAGCCCACCCCGACGTCGACGATGCGATCGTTGTCGGCATTCCCGACGACCGGTTCGGCCAACGGGTCGCTGCGGTGGTGGCAACCTCACAGAACGCCGACGAAGCCTCACTCATCGATCACGTGAAGCAACGCTTGGCGCACTACAAGGCCCCTCGACACGTGCTCAGCGTCGACTCGCTCGACCGAGCTGCCAATGGAAAGGTCGATTACTCCCGTTGGACTGAATTCGCCACCGAACGACAGGATCCGTGAGCGGATTCTGCGGCTAGGCCACACCCCAGTTCTTGAGCAGCTTTCCGAACTCCTCGCCGGGGCTGCCGGGGACGACATAATCTTGCTCGTCGTTGATCTGGTCCCAGTCGTCGCGCACCGACTCGGGGGTGATGTCGGCCCCGCGGGATGATCCCTGGGTCAAGCCCACGAAGAACTTGGCGATAGTGCCGCCGGCGGCGGAGTACACCTGGCCCGAGGCGGGGCAGCTTTCGTGGGCGAGATAGATCACGACCGGGGTAACCAGCTTGGGGTCGAGCTGGTCGGCCATGGGTCCGAGAAGGTCCTCGGTCATCCGAGTCTTGGCCACCGGAGCGATCGCATTGGCCCGAATGCCGTGCTTGGCCCCCTCAGCGGCCAGCACCCGGGTGAACCCGACCAGTCCCATCTTGGCGGCCCCGTAGTTGGCCTGGCCGAAGTTGCCGAGCAGGCCCGAATTGGAGGAGGTGTTGATAACCGCTCCGCTCTTCTGCTCCCTGAACAGCTTCCACGCTGGCAGCGTGACGTAGAAGGCACCCTTGAGATGCACATCGATGACGGGCGTGATGAGGTCGTCGGTCATGTTGTGAAACGATTTGTCACGCAGGATGCCGGCGTTGTTCACCACGATGTCGACCTGGCCGAAGGCGTCGAGAGCGGTCTGCACGATGG
>JABDJU010000214.1 GCA_013003325.1 Acidimicrobiales bacterium | reverse complement strand
CCAACGGGCTGGAAGACGCTGTCGGGGTCTTGCTTCATCGCTCGGATGATCTGCTCGCCGCCGTCGCCGGCGCCGAACACGAGGACCCGGCGAAGGTTGGTGGCTCGGAGTGCCGTTCGGTCGGAGAGCCGCCGCCAGCCAAACCGCATGCCGAACATGATCACCAGCGCGGCCGGTATCGCCAGCGCAAGCGCCGAGAGGGGCACCGGGCGCGGCGACAGCATGACGTCTGCCACGATGATCGGAACGCTGGCGATCGCCCAGGTGGTTACCGTGGCTTCGGCGTCACCGCCGGTACCGATACGGTTCAGGGCGTAGGTGGGCGCCAGGACAGCGGCGAAGACGTGAGCTGCGGCGGCGATCAGAACCATCGAACCGACGCGCCGAATGTCAAGGCTGGTGTCAACCAACTCCAGGCGCACCGCGGTCGCCAGAACGAGCGTGATCGACCACGCCAGGATGTCCAACACCAGCAACGAGAGGTTGCGAAAGCGCAGGAAGCGCCGAGTAATAGACTGGGTAAGGTCCGCCATTGAAGTCCCCGTGATTACGCCGCCCGCAAGGTCGGCACACGCTCTTTTTCCTCCGGTTTTCCGCCGGTGGACACGCAACCTTACCGCAGAACGTTCAGCAAAGGAATCTATTCACGAGCCCAAAACTCGAAGGCGAATTCACCTAGTCGCCGCTCGGAACGACGTACCGTTCGCCGGCCTGCCCGACCGACACCGAACTTGGCCTTGCGGCGGGTCGACTGACTATCGGCGCCGGCTCAGGCGAGGTCTGTTTGGCTGCTGCATCGATCGCGTCGACGTCGACAAAGACGCGTGGGGTCGGAGCTGAATCCAGACTCTGGCCGACCCGTCCACCGTCGGCGGGAGAGGCAGTCGTGGCCAACAGGATCTTCAGGTCGAGCCCGACGCTCAAGATTACGCTGGCGGTTCGATCAGCGTTGGCTTGCGACGCACGATCATGAAGGCGAACCGGGGCAGGTTCAGCACGTAGCGCCGCCACAGTCGCTTGGGTTCCATCAGGAGACGGAACAGCCATTCGAAACCGGATCTCTGAATGATTCGGGGGGCCTGACGAACCCGACCGGTGAGCATGTCGAATGCGGCACCGATGCCGATCAGAGCTGCGGCGTCGAGGTCGGCGCGCACGTCGTCCATCCAGTATTCCTGCTTCGGGCTCGACAGGCCGACCCACACCACATCGGCACCGGAGTCGTTGATCTGGTCGATCACCTCGCCCCGCTCCTGCTCGGAGAGTGGGCGAAACGGGGGGCAGTAGGTCCCGACGTTGTGAACCCCCGGTGCCCGCCGAGCAATTTCGAGCGCCAGCTCGTCGGCGACGCCCTCGGTGCCGCCGTAGTAGAAGAACTTCCAGCCCTCCCGGGCCGCCCGCTCGGAGACGGCGTGGATGAGGTCGGGCCCATAGACCCTGCTCATCTCTCTCTCACCGGCCCATCGGCCGCACCACACCATCGGCATCCCGTCGGGTGTGGTCAGGCCAGATGCATTCTGGATGCGCCTGAAGTTCTCGTCCTTCTGAGCCAACATCACCCCGTGGGCATCTCGGACACACACGTAGTGGCGCTCGCCCTCGGCGACCCAACGAGCGATTTCGTCGACCGCCGTTGGGAGGTCGAGTGTGCTCACGTGGACACCCAGCACGTCGACTCTCCGTTTCGGGTTCAAGGCCATCAGCAGGAATCTAACGGCTCGCTCGAGTGTCCGCCGTGATCCGTTCGACCAGATCTGAGAGGGCTCGCGCCGACTCTGAGGTGAACAGATTTCGACAGGTCGAGAATGCGGCTTCCTGAAGCGAATTCAGCCGGTCGATGTCGTCGATCATCGCTGTCACGACCCGGCCCAGCTCCTCCTCGGATGAGGCCTGTTCGACGCTGTCGCCCGGTGTGAGCGGGAGGCTCGCCGCCGAGGTCGAGCCGGTCACCAAGGGAACCCGGTGGAAGATGAAATCAAGCGTCTTCATTTTGAAACCTCCACCGACCGGCTCATAGACGACGCCGACCCGGCAGTCGGCGAGCGCGGCGTCGAAGTCTTCGACGAAACCTTCGAACGCCACGGAGGGGTACCGTTCGGCAATCTCCGCAGGTGGTTGATAACCCCCTGTGAACACGACCACCTCGACACCGGCGTCGATGGCGGGCTGGAGGCCGCGCAGGGCCATCACCATGTTGTCGATCTTGGCCCCCCAGTAGAGGGTGCTGATCATGGCCACCCGTCGCGGTGTCGCGGCGGTGATCGCACGTTCTTGCCGCCTGGTCCCCCGATAGCTGGGCAGGGTGTGAACGATCGGCAGTTTCGAGCCTCGTTCACCGAACGATTCGATGTCGGCTACCGAGATTGCGCTGACACCGTCGCATTCGCTGAGGAGGCGGTTCTCGAAGCGTTCGATCTTTTTGAGGTCGACCCAGAGCGCTGCCTTCCGAATTCCGGTAGCGGCAGGAACCATCTTCTGCTTCACCGCCGTCTCGTCGTTCTGTGAGACGTACACCGTCGGAACCCGGCCCCTGCACTGATCCAGCGCCGCACCGACCCGAAGATGATCGAAGAGCACGATGTGCGGCTCGAAGTCGGTCAGCGCTGCGTCAACGGCGTCCTCGTACTCCGAATCCCAGACCTCGACCACCTTGACCGGGTGGACGTGAAGCATCTTGCGCCACATGGGCGGGCGCCGGCAGGGGAGTAGGGTCCAGTCGGCAGGTGCGGTTTCGGGGGCGTCGGGCTGGCGCCGACGGCCGATGGCGTGGACCTCGTGGCCCATCTCGCGCAATGCGTTGAGCATGTCGAGGCTGTAGCGGTAGAGCCCGCTGTCGGCGGGCTCCAGATATTCGCCTGAGAGCCAAAGAATTCGGGCCATGGATGATCGACGTCCTCGCTCGGTTTGTCGACGGTTGCCGTACGTAGTCCGATCGGACGATACCGGGAGGTAATGAGCCACGATTCGCGTACGGGCTCGCCCACCCCCTGTCACACTGGTTCACCTATGAACACCCCCGCTCCGGACAGCTCGGAGTCGCCGCTCACGCTGGCCGACCTCACCGTGAACATCTGTACCGTCAACCGGCCCGAAGCGCTGCGGGCTGCGGTGAAGAGCCTGCTCGAAACGACACCGGCCGGGCCGACCCTTCAACTGCTGCTCAACGAGGCCTCCCCGGAGACCTGGCCGGCAGTCGAGGATCTGGTTGAGCGCTGGCAGGGGCCGGTCAATGTGATTCGCATCGATGAGCGGGTGCCGGTGACCGAGTCCCACCAGCGGGCCCTCGACGCAATCACGACGCGGCTCGTCAACTTCATGGGCGACGACGACATCGTGTTCGGAGATCGGTTCACCGAAGCCATTCAGATGTTCAACGGGGTCGACAACCTCAAAATGCTCGGGACGTGGGTCCATCGCGTCGGAGGCGACTTCGACGACCCCGTGCGGCGCGGTCGGATGGACGTCGGTCCGGTCACGTTGGAGGAATGGGAGTCGTACCGGCGCAACTCGACACCGGTGCAGTACTGCTTCCCGGCGATCATCTTCGACACCGAGGCCGCTCGGGACGCCGGCGGATTCCAGGAGCGATTCGGCTCCGCAATGGATGCTGCACTGAGCGGCTACATAGGTCGACAATGGCCAAGCCTCACCCAGACCAGCCGGCTCTTCGGCTTCCGCATCCATGACGGATCGGACAGCGCCCAGAACTTCGGGCATCAATACGAGCGGTACGAGTATTTCGAAGAGTGTCTGCGCTGCTTGGATCGCGGCGAGCCCGAACCGAGCTTCGAAGAGTGGAAGCAGCGGATGGAGCAACGGACGCGCTGGGAGCGGTTTTCACACAACCGGATGGTCCGGAGTCGACGCCTGTTCCGGCGTTCGGGCGCAGCCCTGGTCGATGGCCGCAGAGCCGATTTCGTGAAGTACGGCGTGTCGTCGTTCATCGCCTGGCCGCCGCAGTTCATCTCCAAGTTGATCGAGCAACGGGGTCGGGCGGACCGCTGATGTCGGACTCGGATACCGACGGTTCCGAGTTCAAGAGCCAGGTGATGCGCGGCAGTGTGCATCTGCTCTTGCGTCAAGGGGTCGGCAACGTCATACGCGTGGTCGGCGTCTTCGCCATGATCGCCCTGCTCGGCGTCGAGGCGTACGGAGCGTATGTGATTCCGGTCTCGATCGCCGTGCCGACCGGGATGCTGCTTCAGCTCGGCATCCCCACTTACCTCACTCGCCGGGCCGATGAACCGCCGAAGGCCGCGTTCGATCTCGTCGCAACTCACAACGGTGTGGTCGGCCTCGCACTCGTCTTGCTCGGCGCCGGTCTCTTCGTTCTGGGAGGCAACGATGTTGTGCTGGCCGGTTCGGGCATCGCGGTTGCGCTCGCAATCGACATCCAGGGCACCGCGGCCCGGGTCACCATGGATCGTCGGCTGCGGTTCGGCGAGCGCGGTCTCGTCGAAGTGGTTGGCGACCTGGTCTTCTATGGGGTGGCCATCCCTCTTGCGGTGCTCGACTTCGGGTTTGCCGCTCCAGTTATCGGCCAGATTGCGATGAGCTCCACCCTGGCAGGCGGACTCCTCTGGCGTTCGGGTTATCGCCCGGCACCGCTTCTGGACCCGGTCAGATGGTGGAGCGAAGTGAAGCGGGGCTACTCGTATGCGATCTACGACGCCAGTATTCACGCCTTCGACTCCGCGCTCACGCTGATTGCCGGGGCGGTGTTGGGAACCGCCGGTTCGGGCGTGGTGGGGGCGGCCCAGCGACTGGCGAACCGGACCGCTGTCCTGCGGGTCGCGGTCGACCAGGTCGCCATGGCGAGCTTAGCCAAGGTACAGGGTGACCCCGAACGTCTACGCCGAGCCCACAGCCAGGGAGTGTTGCTTCATCTGCTCAGCACCGGCGTCATCATCTCCGGGGTCGCATTCGCGGCGCCGCTGCTCCTGCCCTACGTCATCGACACCGGTGCCAGCGAATGGGGTCCGGCATTGCCTGTTCTCGGGCTTCTGTGCCTGTTCCAGCTGTTATCGGTGAGCTTCGATCTACACGGAAACGTCTTGCGGGTGACCGAGCGGCCAAAGCCGGCGACCCGTCAGCGGCTTCTTCAGGTGGGAATCGCGGCGCTATCGGCGGTGCCGCTGGCTCTGCTCTTCGATGAGATCGGGCTCGGGCTGGCCGCCGTGGCGTCAACCGCTAGTTTCCTGACGCTCGAGCGGCCCGTCAGAGAGATCTTCATCCCGACCTACGGTCGCTACCTCCCGTGGATCCTCGCGTTGGCTCCGGCCAGCCTCACGGCCTTCCTGCCCAGCAACGCGTGGTTGCCGATCCTTTTCGTGCCGGGCGCACTCCTTCTGGCTTTGCCCTCGTATCGCCACGATCTGTTCGACCAGGGTCGTCAGGCGTTGGCGGCTGTGGTCGGCCGCTAGCGAACGACGGCCCTATAGCGCTCGGCCATACTGCGGGCCCGGGCTGG
The DNA here is from genome assembly GCA_013003325.1 of Acidimicrobiales bacterium. GTDB lineage: Bacteria > Actinomycetota > Acidimicrobiia > Acidimicrobiales > SZUA-35 > JABDIY01. The sequence continues at coordinate 2,012 of JABDJU010000214.1, read as the reverse complement.
CCAGGTATTGGCTGCTCCGGCGTGCAGGGATGCCCACCCCATCCTGACCCGTCGATCGCGGTCACGGGCCAGTGCGACGAGTGCGCCCGCGATGTCGACTGTCGACTGCTCGGTCGTTGAAGGCTTGACTTGGATGGCCCAGTCGGGTGAGGTAATCGCCCCCGGCCCCTGGTGGTTGATCACGACAGCGGGCAGCCCGTAGGTCGATGCTGAATGGAGCGGTGCTCCGCCGTTGTCTCGCACGCTGTTGAAGAGCAGCACATCGTGGGAGGCGAACGCGGCGTCGAGCATCTGCTGATCGGACCACCCGTGGTCGATGAGTGTGCCGTCATCGACCATCTTCTCGATCGTGTCGGCGACAACATGGCGGTTCTCGCCGTCGCCCATCAGCGTCATGCGGATGTCTACCGACTCCGACGCCAGGCGCACCGCATCAAGCGCCATGCCCAGCGCCTTGCGTTCCATGATCCGGCCCACCCAGAGCACCCGGAGGGGTCCCGACTCCGACTGGTCAACCGGTTCGGGTTGGAGTTCCAGAGGATCGACACCGTCGTCGAGCATGATCTGCACGTCGCCGGCGCCCATCGAGGCTAGGACCGACCGGGTCTCGGCGTTCGAGGCCAGTATGAGGTCGGCGTTCTTCACCAGGGATCGGCTCACCGGGTTGAAGCGCACGGCCTGAACCAACCGATTGCGTACCTGCTCATAGCGCCAGCTGTTCGGGAAGCAGGTTGAGTAGCCGGGCGCACTCATGGTTCCTCCGCCGACCGGGCCGAGCACGAACGGCGCGTCGAGCTTCACGAGCTGGGTGCCGTGATGAATGCTGGCCCACGAGAGGTGATGCACGAGATCGAACGGCTGGGTGACATGGAGTTCCCGGGCGCAGGCCAGCGCGCGGCGCTGCCAGCCCTGATAGTCGATGGCGGTGTAGACGTTGACGGGAAGCCGTCGAGAGAGACGGGGCGGTTCGACCGATACGAAGTGGGGCACAAACTCGGCTTCGACGGAGGGCGGAAGCTCCGCCGTTCTCGGATCAATCGGTGCGGTCGGGTCGGAGCGATTGATCAAAGCGGTGATCTTGACGCCCGCTTCGGCGAGATGAACGACCCACTGCCAGGTCATACGCGCCTCCGAGCCGCCCGTCGGAGAACACGAATGGCACACCAGAAGAGCTCTAAGTGGCGCGGTAGATGCCGATGGATCCATGTGTGCGGGAGCTTTCTGAGGTCAGCGCGGTGCAAAGAACCAGCTCATAGAAGCGTCTCGGCTCGATGAGTTGGTCCCGCTGGGTGAGACTACCCAAAAAACGCTCAACCAAATTTCTAGTATGCCGATGTACCTGCATGCCCCAGAGTGCCCGCCGGCTAGGCCCATTTCGCCGCGTCATCGCGTGTGTTGCGATCCTGACGCTGGTCTTCTCGGCTTGTACGTCTGATGGAGACGGGACCGCATCCGACCACGACACGTCGGTCCTCGGCGCTGCCGCCGCCCCGGCCGGAAAGTACGTGTCCCCCAATGGCAACAACGCCAATCCGGGGACATCGCCGGACCAGCCGTTCAAGACAGTCGCCCATGCGGTCAAGCAGCTGAACCCGGGCGACACGCTCTACGTGATGGAGGGCGAGTACTTCGAGAATGAGCGGGGCGATTCGGCGGTCGTGGTGAATCGATCGGGTACGCCGAATGCGTGGATCACGATCACCGCCCAACCCGGAGCTACGCCAGTGCTGCGCAGCAACCAGTCGAACGGGATCAAGGTCGAAGGCGCCAGCTATGTCGAGATCTCGAACCTCCAATTGATCGGAAACCCGACCGGCGGAACGGGCAGCTATTCCGGCGCAGGCATCAATGTCGACGCGATCTACGGCCCGGCCAAGAACCACCATGTGCGGGTCCTGAACAACCGGATTTCGGGGTTCGGCGCCGGCGGAATCCCGGTCACCGGTTCGAGTCATGTCGAGATTCGCAACAACATCGTGCACAACGTCGCCGAGGTCGAGTGGAGTCAGCAC
>JABDJU010000200.1 GCA_013003325.1 Acidimicrobiales bacterium | reverse complement strand
CCGATCCATCCAGTCATCACCCGATGGGGTCACCGACTCGATCAGAAACTCCTCCACCGGCAACGGCAGCAGAATCGTTGTCGGGATGTCCCGCTCAAGGCACGCCTCGTGGAACAGGATGTCGCCGCCGCTGGCCAGTGCGGCGAAGCCTCTCATGACACCGCCAGAGAAGAGATCGTCGAGCGCAGCGCCGAGCACGGAGGCAACCGACGCCTCGGCCGAGTGTGGGAACCGAGCGGTGGTACGCCCCTCGTCATCGACACGGTGACCGCTGAACGCAATCACGACTCCGCTCAAGAAGCACCCCGGAACTGCTGGAAATGCTCCACGGTCACGTTGCCCGCCGCCGCCTCACCGATCCGTCGAAGGTCGTCAATGAATTCGACACCGTCGAGCTGCTGCACTCCGTGCAACCGTTCGGGATCACCCGCGATGTGGTCCAACCCGAGCGACCGCAGCCCGTCTTCGTTGAGCGTGGCGTTGTATCGCACGTAGGTGAAATCCGAAGGGGTAGGGCGGGGTTCCATCAGGCGATCGAGTTCTCCGTCGATCGGGTCGCCGTGGATGCACTTGCCGACCGCCCGGCACAGAATGTCCTGCTGACTCGATGCCCCTGCCATGAGGGTCCCCGGGACGGTCTTGAGGGTGTGGACGAGATTCATGTCGCGCACCTTGAGCGACGGGTTCGATTTGGGCAGCGCCCCGGTTCCCACCGAGACCAGCAGCAGCTGGTCTTCGCCCTTGGGCCAGCCAAGTCGGTACTCGGGCAGGGTGGCCTGAAGAAACAGCTGGAATGCCGGATTGTTGAACGGCGTGATTCCGCCATCGACAAAGATGAAGTCACGCCCACCCAACGTCACACGTTCGGGCGGGTAGTAGACCGGGGCGGCGGTGCTGGCCCGCACGATCTGCCATAGAGGCAACCGCAGATTGCAGTCCGGGGCGTCAGCGTCGTTGTAGATGGCCTGCGGGTTGTTGCTCAGCGGCCAGGGCGAATCGGTTGTCGAATTGTGGACCACGACCAGCAGCAGGCTTCGGAAGTCGTTGGAGCCGAACTCGGTGGACACACCGAAATGATCCTTGAGGGCAGAAGCCAGACCGGACCGGGGATATTTGTAGCCGAAGCGGGTCGCCACTCTTCTGCGTCGGGCGATCGGATGGAAGAGTACAGGTCCTGTTTCGAGATACAGGTTCAGAATCCGTTCGACTGGCCATCCCAACCCAAGCGCGGTCGCGATCATGGCTCCGGTGCTCGTGCCGCCGAAGTAGTCGAAGTAGTCGGATAGCACCAGGTCCGGATTGTCGTTGTCCTTGCGCAGCATGTCCTCGATGCCGGCGAGAATCTCCAGCGACAACACCCCTCGGATACCACCTCCGTCGAGGGCGAGCATTCGCCGCTGGCCCGGCACCTTCGGCGGCGGAGGCTCGGTCATCAGCATGAAGTCACCGTAGTCAGGTCTCGGATGTGCCGAAAGCGACCGAGCCTTGAACAACACGGGCCTTTGGTGGAGGGCCCCGGCGGTGCCTCAGAACTCGAAATCGGGAAGGGAACCAAACGCCTCGCGCAACGCCGACCCCCACGTCTGTGAGATCTCGGCGAAGTAGGGATCGCGACGCTCGAATCGCCTGACCTCGCCTTCTTCCAGGCTGTCGTCGACGTACACATGGAGGTCGACGGGCAGTCCGACCGACAAGTTGGCCTTGATGGTGGAGTCGAAGCTCACCACCAGCAGCTTCACCGCTTCTTCGAAACTCATCGTGGGGTCGAAGGCGCGCAATAGAATCGGCCGGCCGTACTTGATCTCGCCCACCTGGAAGAACGGCGAGTCGACGGTCGTCTCGATGAAGTTTCCCTCCGGATACACCAAGAACAAGCGAGGCTTCATCCCCTTGATCTGTCCGCCCACGATCATCGTTGCGCCGAATTCGCCTTCGCTGTCGGGGCCGCCCATCCCGCGGTGCTCGACAACGACTTCTCGCAACGTTGAGCCGACCAATCGGGCGACCTCAAACATCGTGGGCTGGGTCAGGATCGACGGATCTCGCTCAGAGGGATGGAACGTACGCTCCTCCAGAAGGCTGATGACGGTCTGGGTTGTCGCGAGGTTCCCCGCGCTCAGCACCGTGACCACCCGTTCGCCCGGCACCGACCACGTGCGGAGCTTCTTGACCGACGAGATGTTGTCGACGCCGGCGTTGGTTCGGGTGTCGGCCATGAACACAAGACCCTTGTCGAGATGAAGAGCCACACAATAGGTCACACGGCCATTGTGCCGGTTTGGCGGCCCGACTTCCGCCTCAGATCACTGCTGAGGTTGATCCTCCACCGTGACGTGGACCTCCAGCGACTCTTCACCTGCGCCGGTGCGGATTCCGGTTATCGGCGCGACGTCGTGGTAGTCGAGCCCGGCGGCGATCCGCACGTACCGGTCGTCGGGCGAGATCCCGTTGGACACGTCGAAGCCAACCCAGCCGAGATGTTCGACCCAGGCTTCGGCCCATGCGTGACTGGCGTCTTCCTGACCCTCATCCAGGGACAGGTAGCCGCTGACGTAACGAACGGGCATACCGGCGGAGCGGACCAAGGTGGCGAACACGTGGGCGTGGTCCTGGCACACCCCGTGACCGCTCTGAACCGCTTCCTCCGCAGTGGTTTGGGAGACGGTCCGTCCCGGCTCGTAGGCGACCTCAGACAAGACCAGCGCCGAGAGCTCGTGCAGCTCCATCACGCCTGGGTTGGGATTCTGATTGAGCGGGCTCGCATCGCGAAGCGTCTGGAGCGCGTGACCCATCGTCGTGAACGGGGTAGCCCTCGTGTAGAGCCACAGGGGTGCATGTCCGTCGAGGTGAGGGATGACGCCGCCGCTGTCGAAGGTCTCCACCTGCCCCCGCACGGTGATCGACACCTCGGTCGTCCCTTCATTGGTGCCGAGTAGATGAACCCGATTCCGATGCTGATCGTTGAAGGCGGCGTGGATCGACGCTCCCACGATGTCGTGATCCCACTCGACGACCTCCTGGAGTGGACCCGACGTCGGCGTCAGCCGAATCTGCATCAGCCCGTACGGCACCGGTTCTTCATACCGGTAGCGAGTGGTGTGAGAGACCGAGAGGAGCATCACGCGTTGAACCGGTAGTCGGCCTCGATTTGAGCCCCGAGACGGTTGGTGTCGGCGATGCTGTCGCGCAGGAATTCGTGGAGCCCCTCTTCGAAGATCGAATCGATTGTTCGATTTCGACAGCGGTTCGTGAGGCTTCTCGACAGGTCGTGACTCAGCACCTCATGGTTGTGAATTGTTTCGAGCTGGGCCAGGTTGTTCTCGATCTCTTGAAAACAAAAGGCGAGGGACCGCGGGAGACGGCGATCGAGAATTAGGAACGCGGCGATGGCAGACGCGTTGATTCCCGAAGCGTGGGTCCATCGGAATGCTCGCTCGGCCGACACCGAGCGCAGAATGTTCTCCCACTGAAGATTGTCGAGCGGCGAGCCCACGAACGACGCGGATGGGAGCAGCACGTAGTACTTGACGTCGAGGATCCGGGCGGTGTTGTCCGAGCGCTCGAGATGGGTTCCTAGTCGGGCGAAGTTGAACGTTTCGTTGCGCAGCATCGTGCCGTGGAGCGCCCCGCTGACCAGGGTGATCTCGTTTCGAATCCTCGCCAGAATCTTCGGCAGCTCGGCTGGCTCGACCGGGCGGTTCAACATCGCGCTGGTACTGAGGTAGCACTGGTTGATCGCCTCCCAGACGTCGCGGGTGAGGGCGGTTCGGACCGTGCGTGCGCTGTTGCGGCCGGCCTTCATTACAGATGCCACGCTCGACGGGTCCGTTTCGTCGCGGAGGACGAAGTCGATCGCCCGTGAGGCGGTCAGGACATCGTGCCGCTCGAAGTAGCCATTTCGCGACCCGGCAGTGGTGAGCACCGAGTCCCAATCGGAGTCGGTCGGTGTGGCCCTTGTGAGCGCAAGCCGAAGCCCGGCCTCGAGCAATCGGGTGGTGTTCTCGGCCCGTTCCAAGTAGCGGAACAGCCAGAACATCCCTCCGGCGGTGCGGCCCAACATCAGCAGGACGTCCTGTTCATTCCGCCAGCACCCACGTGTCTTTGGTGCCGCCACCCTGGCTCGAGTTCACCACTAATGAGCCGTCGTTCAACGCTACGCGGGTGAGTCCGCCCGGTGTGATTTCGATGGTTCGCGGTGAAACGAGCACAAACGGCCGCAGGTCGACATGTCGTGGAGCGAGCCCGCTGTCTGCAAGGATAGGAACCGTCGACAACGCCAGGGTGGGCTGAGCGATGTAGTTGTCGGGTTTGGAACGAAGTTTGGCGGCGAAGTCGTCGAGTTCAGCTGTGCTTGCGGCCGGGCCTACCAACATGCCGTACCCACCCGATCCGTGGACCTCTTTGACCACCAGCTCGGCGAGATTGTCGAGGACGTAGGACAATGAATCGGGCTCACTGCACCGCCAGGTCTCAACGTTCTTGAGGATCGGTTCCTCGCCGGTGTAGAACCTTACGATCTCGGGCATGTATGAGTAGATGGCTTTGTCGTCAGCGATCCCGGTACCCGGGGCGTTGGCGATAGTGAGCCTTCCCGCCCGGTAGATGTCGAACAAACCAGCGGCCCCAAGCGCCGAGTCTTGTCTGAAGTTGAGCGGGTCGAGGAAGTCATCGTCGACCCTGCGATACAGCACATCAACCGGTTCATGCCCGTGCGTTGTACGCATCGTCAGTCGACCGTCGATCACCAGCAGATCTGAAGCCTCGACCAACTCACAACCCATTTGGTCGGCGAGGAACGAGTGCTCGAAATAGGCCGAGTTGAGCATGCCGGGGGTCAGCACGGCGACAGTCGGCGTCGACGACGCGCATTCGGGGGGAGCGCAGGCGGCGAGCGACCGACGCAATGCCTGCGGATAATCGGCTATGCGACGTACCCGGATCGAGCTGAAAAGTTCGGGGAACAGATGTAGCATCGTCTCCCGATTCTCGAGCATGTACGACACCCCGGAAGGGGTTCGGGCATTGTCCTCCAGAACCGTGAAGTCGTCCTCACTGGTGCGAACCAGGTCGACTCCGACGATGTGGGTGTAGATCCCTCCCGGGGGAGCGACACCGATCATCTCTGGAAGAAACGCGATGTTCTCGGCGATCAATTCGACCGGGATGCGACCGGCCCGCAGGATCTCGCGTCGGTGGTAGATGTCGTGCAGGAACGCATTGATCGCCCGCACTCGCTGTTCGATGCCTCGTTCCAGCCGGGACCATTCGGCTGCGGAGAGAATGCGTGGAACGACGTCGAAGGGGATCAGCCTCTCGTCGGCGCTGTCGTCGCCGTACACGTTGAACGTGATCCCCGTCCGGCGGAACGACGCTTCCGCATCTCGAGAGATGGCCCATAGCCGTTCCGAATCCTGACCTTCGAACCATCTCTGGTAGCCGTGATAGGGCGCCCGAGGGGGCGGTTCGGCGTCGTAGCCGAACATCTCGTCGAAGCAGTCCATCCCGCCCTGCACTGTACCGACCGATGTTCCCCCTGCTAGCGACCGCAACTGCGAAATCGGTCGTGAGCGCTTGGGCCAGGCCACACGTTGCCGGTCTCGATCATCTCCCGCGGGCCTGGTAGCTTGTGGACGTGATCTCGGTTCACGGCATCAGGACTCACGATGTCGTCCATTGACGCACTGTTGGCGCAGGCCCGGTCGGGTCTGGAACGGATCGCACCCTCTGACCTCGGGGAGCGGATGGCCGAGGGTGCCCTGGTCATCGATCATCGCGACAGCGAGGATATTGCCAAAGAGGGCCAGCTGCCGGGTGCGATCATCGTGCGTCGATCACTGCTCGAATGGCGCTTGGCCCCCGATTCTCCCGACAGGCTCTTTCACATCCCACCGGACCAAGTTGTGATCCTGGTGTGTAGCGACGGCTACTCATCGAGTCTGGCTGCGGCGACGCTTCAGCGAATCGGTATTCCCCGGGCGACCGATCTCATCGGCGGCTATCGAGCGTGGCGGGTTCTCCGGATCGGTTTCGAGCGAATTCGCTCCTAGGTGGACTACTCATCCCGAAATGCGTCGAAAGTGTTGCTCTCCAACACCTTCGGCGCGTTTCGACCGAATGAGGCGGCTCCGGAAACCCCGTGACCCACCTCGCAAAGGTCGTTATGGGATTCCCACTGCAAGGCCGGCCCACATGAGCAGA
>JABDJU010000198.1 GCA_013003325.1 Acidimicrobiales bacterium | reverse complement strand
ACTGGCCCCTGCTCGATCCGCCTGATCACTTCGTGGCGGCCTACGGCACAGGCGGAACCCTCACCGGGAACAGCCGCGGCCTCCGCAAGGTGTATCCCGAGATCGAGATCCATTCGGCCGAAGAATTCAGCTGCGATCCGATCAGCGGGATGCGCAGCCAAGAAGACCCGTTCCAGCCTCCCGTCGCCGACCTCTCACTGGTGGGTCACCGTTGGCAGGTCGAGAGCCATCTCGCCACCAAGACGGTTGCCGACCTCATGGCCGCCGAAGGCCACTTCGCCGGCACGTCGAGTGGTGCGGTGATCATGGCCGCCCAACTCGCGCTGGAAAAGCACGGCGGCTCGGCTGTTGCCCTACTGCCCGACAGCGGCTGGAAGTATCTCGACGGCGACCCCTGGAAGTAGAGCACGGTCGCCCTACGATCGGGCGGTGCCTGCCGACAGCCGATCCGCATGACCGCATCGGAACCGCGCTATCGCCATTTGGTCTTCGACTTCGACCACCTGCTGTTCGACACCGACTCATCCGAAGCTGATGCTTTGGCCACAACCCTGCGGGCCCACGGTGTCGACAACCCCCACGACCTGCTCGACACGTACCAGCAGATCAATCGTGCGCTGTGGCACAGGGTTGAACTGGGCGAGATCACGCCCAACGAGGTGAAATCACAGCGCTTCGAGGAGCTCGCCGACGCAGCCAACCTCGACTACGACGCCGACTCGGTCGCCGACGACTACACCCGAGGTCTTGCCGCCCACGGCGCGCTGTACGACGGCGTTGCCGACATGCTTGCCACCCTGGCCGAGACACACCGCTTCTCCATGGTCACCAACGGGATCGGATCAGTGCAACGGGGCCGGCTTCAGCGGCTCGGGATCGACGACGCGTTCGATCCGCTCATCATCAGCGGTGAGGTTGGTGTGGCCAAACCTCACGCCGACATCTTCGAGCTCGTCTTCGCCGCCCACCCGGACACGCCCCGAAACAACTTCGTGATGATCGGCGACAGTCTGACCAGCGATATCCAAGGCGGCACGAACGCCGGCATCGATACCTGCTGGTACGACCGCCACGGCGTCGGCCTCGACCCCGGTGGGGGCCGTGTCGTCCCCACCCACGTGATCAGCCGCCTCGCCGATCTTCCCTACGTCGTGAGCTGAGCCGACCCCTTCGGCCCCGACAGCCGATCTCGCCTCGCTCCCGAAGAGGGCGAGCGTTACTCTCATACGCGATCAGCAACTTCCAGGAGGACCATCGATGAGCAGCGCAACCGACACTACGGTCCCCAACCCCAGCGATCACAACCAGTGGTACCCGTTCCTGGATCGTCCGACGCCCCAACAGGCCGGCGGGCAGAACCCGGCCGTGATCCCGGTGACCAACGTCGACCCGCTCCCACCGGCCGCCGCCTACGTGGTGGTCGGCGCCGGCATCCACGGCATGTCGACGGCCTACCACCTGGCGATGGCGCTGGAAAAGAGCGGCAAAGGCAAGGGCTCCGATGTCGTGCTCATCGACAAGCAGGGTCCGGGCGCCGGGGCCACCGGGCTGGCCTGCGGCTGCGTCCGCAACCTCTACATGACCGGCCCGCTTCACTCGATCCTGCGGGCCAGCGTCGAGGTGTGGGAGAGCGATCCGGTGAACTTCGGTTTCCAGCAGGTGGGCTATGTGTCGATCGGCGAAGCCAACCAGGAGGACGATTACATCGCCCTCAACCAGAGCCAGGTCGATTCGGGCTACCCATCCGACCTCTACATCGGGGCTGAGGCGCACTCGTTCCTCACCAACCTCTGGCCCGACTTCAAGACCGCAAACTGTGATGTCGTCCTCCACGAGCACCGTTCGGGATACGCCGGAACTCACATGGCGATGTGGGGCCTCGATCAGAAGTGTCGCCAGTGGGGGGTTCGGCGGGTCTACGGAGTGACGGTGGCCGGCTATGAGCTCGATGCCTCGGGTTCTGTCACCGCCGTGCAGACCGACCAGGGGAACATTCAATGCGAGCAGGTCGTCGTGGGGGCCGGCGCCTGGACACCACAGCATTGGGAATGGCTGGGCGGACCGTCGAACCTCGACGTGCTCTACCCCGACGGTCATCTCGAAGCGGGTAAAGACATGTGGACCTACTGGCGGCTGCTGGAGGGTGAGGTGATCCTCCCCGACGGTGTCGATTTCCGCACCGCCCACCATCGCGACTCACCAGTGCTCCACGTGGAGCTTATGAACACGCCGGTGTACGGCGAGGACGGCTCGATGATCCAAGATCACGTGTATACCTATCTGCGGTATGCAGCCGAGCGCGTGGGTGTTCCCGGAATTCAAGGCGGCACGATCCCGATCCCGATCGGCCCCGACGCCAACGTGGAACCCTACGGCCACCTGAACGATGCCTACCAGGCCGACGACTGGTTCGAAGAGTACTACTGCGCCACCCTCGGGATGTTGTTCAAGCGATTCGAGGGCATCCGCCCCTATTTCAAGCAACGTCGCAATGGCGGCATCGGGGCGTTCACCCCCGACAATGTTCCGGTATTCGATCACGTCGCCGACAACGCGTTCGTGATCGCCGACTCCAACCACGGCTTCAAAATGATCGGTGTCGGCAAGCTCACCGCCGACATGCTCGTTCACGGTGACAAGCCGTGGGAGCTGAAGCCGTTCGAACTCCGCCGTTACGCCAGCGGCGGAACCTTCGGCGACAGGAACTCCAACTGCCCCTGGGTGTAACCATCCGGTATGAACGACCTGAGTGGCAACTTGACCACGGGTGGCGGCGCTCTCCTAAACTGGCCCGACGATGAAGCTCTACCTGGTCCGTCACGCCCACGCCGGGGTACGCAAGAGCTCTGACCGCCACGACAAATATCGACAGCTGAGCGACAGGGGCCGCGATGCTGCCGACACGATCGCCTCTTCGTTGGCCGACATCGACGTGGGCGCCATTCTGTCGAGCCCCTCGACCCGCTGCGTTCAGACCGTCGAGCCGTTGGCCGCCAAACTCGGGCTCGAAGTTATCGAAGACAGTCGCCTCTGGGAAGACTCCGGCATCGACGAAGCGATCGAGGCACTCCTCGAACACCGCAAGACCGGAGCCGTGCTCTGCTCGCACGGCAACATCATTCCGGAGATCCTGCACTGGCTGATCGAGGACGGACTCGAGGCTAAGGGCCGGGGCTGCGCCAAGGGTTCGGTCTGGACCGTCACCTACAAGGGTGGGCGGTTTACCAAGGCTCGCTACCGCAGCCTCGACGACCTCCCTCACTAGTTCTGGCTGCCACCGGCCTGCTCGATCAGCCACGCCCGGAACAGCGCAGCATCAGCGCCATCGATCGGTTCAGACTTGGCCAGGATCACGAAGGGCTCGTCGGTGGTGACCGACCGATTCGACAACCTCACCAGCCGGCCGCTTTCGACCAGGCCCCCGACGATGTGGTGCCATCCCAGCGCCACGCCTTGGCCGTCGAGGGCGGCCTGAAGGATGAGCGAGTAGTCGTTGGAGATGACGCCCGGAAGCCGCCGGGGTGCGTCGAGCCCCATGTAGTCGAACCACTGCAACCAGTCGAACCGAGCGTTGTACCGCTCCTCGAGGTGCAGCATGGGCAGTTCGACGATGCGACCAGGCTCGGCGGCGAGAGCCACGGGCTCGATGCCGTGGTCGCTGAGGAGCTCACGGGTTGCGACGGGATACAGCTCCTCGGCACAGAAGTCGACCCGGTGGAATCCCGGCCACGGCCCTCGACCGAGCGGAACCCACAGGTCGGCCCCGTCCCGGCCAATGGCGGCGTCGGTGTCGCTGGTGAGACAGCGCAGCTCCACCCCGGGATGGGCTCGCTTGAACCCGGCCAGACGGGGCATCAGCCAATGGGTGGCCAACGACGTCGACACCGAGACGGTGAGAACCGCATCGCTGGCGTTCTCGGCCCGGAGCTGGTCCACGGCAGTGTCGACGACGGCGAATCCGGCCGCCACCCGTTCGGCCAGTTGTTCGCCCACCTCGGTCAAGGTCGCTCCCGAGCGGTTGCGGTCGAACAGCGCCACACCGAACGCCTTCTCCAGCCTGCTCACGGTGTGGCTCACCGCCGATTGGGTCACCGCCAGCTCCTCAGCGGCGTGCGTGAAACTCGATGCGTCGGCGGCCGCAACGAAGACCCGCAACCATCGATCGGTCACGACTCCATCCCGATCATGAAATGATGTCATGTAGTCATGATGAAGGAGCAGGATTGACAAGGCAACCTTCGCCTATCACCATGACCAGAACTACACGCAGGAGGGGCATGGGTTGACGGAACGAATCGGCTTCATCGGGCTCGGCAACATGGGTGGGCCGATGTGTCGTCGCCTGCTCGAGGCCGGCTACGACGTCACAGCTTTCGACATCGACGACCGGGCCCTCGCCGTCGCCGTTGAGGCCGGGGCCACCCCGGGATCCTCGGCCGTCGAGATCGCAGCCGATGTCGATCTGCTGCTCACATCGCTCCCCCGTCCAGATCATGTCGAAGCGGTCATGGGCGGCGCCGACGGTGCGCTGGCCGCGATGCAACCTGGCTCGATATGGGTCGACCTCACCACCAACCGCACAACCCTTCTCGATGAGCTCGCCGCCGCCGCTCCCGATGGGGTGGCCGTTGTCGACAGCCCGGTGACCGGCGCGGTCGATGGCGCCCGCACCGGAAACCTGACGCTCTTTCTAGGCGGAAACTCCGACAGCGTGGCGAGGGTGAAACCGGTGCTCGAACACATGGGTCTCGTGATCGAGTGCGGGCCGCGGGGCACCGGCAACGTCACCAAACT
>JABDJU010000148.1 GCA_013003325.1 Acidimicrobiales bacterium | reverse complement strand
TTCTTCAGCTTCCACGACAGAGACATCGCCCCCGAAGGGGCCAGCTTCGCTGAGAGCTGCGCCAACCTCGACGAGATGATCGACTACGCCGCAGACCATATGGGACGGACCGGCATGAAGGTTCTGTGGGGCACCGCCCAGTTGTTCTGGCAACCCCGCTACGCCGCCGGGGCAGCGACCAACCCGAACCCCGATGTGTTCATGCACGCAGCCGCCCAGGTCAAACACTGTCTCGACGCAACCCATCGACTCAATGGTGCGAACTATGTGCTGTGGGGTGGGCGCGAGGGGTACGAGACATTGCTCAACACCCGCATGTCGCAAGAGCTCGACCAGCTCGGCCGGTTCCTCAACATGGTCGTGGAGTACAAGCACGAGATCGGGTTCGAGGGCACCATCCTGATCGAGCCCAAGCCTCAGGAGCCGACCAAGCATCAGTACGACCATGACAGCGCCACCGTCTACGGATTCCTGCGGCAGTACGGGTTGGAGGACGAGATCAAGGTGAACGTCGAGGTGAATCATGCGACCTTGAGCGGTCACGATTTCAATCACGAGATCGCCCAAGCCGCGGCGTGCGGAATCTTCGGCAGTGTCGATGCCAACCGAGGGGACGACCGCCTGGGCTGGGACACCGATCAGTTCCCCAATAGCGTGGAACAGATGAGCCTGGGGGTGTACGAGATCCTGCGGGCGGGCGGATTCGACACCGGTGGCTTCATGTTCGACACCAAGCTTCGGCGCCAGAGTATGGCTCGCGACGACCTGTTTCATGGCCATATCGGTGCGATGGATGTGCTGGCCAAGTCGCTGCTCGTAGCAGCCAAGCTCATCGAGGACGGAGAACTCGAAGCGTTGGTCGATGAGCGCTACGCCGGTTGGGATGAGAACCGGGGGCGCGAGCTGATGAGCGGCTCGACGACCCTGGCCGACTGTCATCGAGCCGTGCTCGAAGAAAACATCGATCCGGCACCGACAAGCGGTCGGCAGGAGATGCTCGAAAACCTGGTCAATCGGGCCATCGATCGGGTCGCCTGAGCGCCGGGCGCGTCCTCCCACATGCATCGGGTTGGGTATCGCTGCTTGTACATGGATAAAGGTCGATCGAACTAGGGCCTGAAGAAGAGTTCCCGCAGCCTGAGCTGCTGCCATGGGCCATTCTCACCGATGCCGCCGAGACCGAGGCCGGGACCAACCCGCTGGTTCGCGACACCGACGGCGATGGCCTACCGACTACGCAGAGGTCAACTGGATCACCGATCCCCTCGATCCCGACACCGACGGCGGCGGTGCCTGGGACGGCGAAGAGTACAAGAAGACCGACCCGCTCGATCCCTCAGACGACATCATCCCTGACCGTGACTCCGATGGACTGGGCGACCACGTCGAGGACGAGCTCGGCACCAATCCCGACGATGCCGATAGGAACAAGGACGGTCTGACCGACGGCGACGAGGTGCTGGTTCACAAGACGCTGCCCCTACGGGCCAACAGCGATGGCGGCTCGGTCAACGACGGTGACGAGATCCACAACGGCACGGATCCGATGAACCCGATCGACGACGTCGCCAAGGAAGAGCCACAACCCGAGCCTGAGCCCGAGCCGGAACCGACTGACTATGTCGTCAGCAAGGGCGACACGTTCAACTCGATCGCTGGACGCTACCAGGTGACGGTTCCTGAGATCCTGGCCGTGAACCCCCAGATCACCAATCCCGACATGATCATGACCGGCGCAATCATCATGGTTCCCAAGAGCGAGCTCGAGGGCCCGGTTCCTGCCGACATGGTGATCGAACGGGGTCAGACCCTCCAGACAATCGCTGCCGAGCATGGCCTGACGCTGACCGAGCTGATGGCGGCGAACCCGCAGATCGCCAATCCGGACCTTATGCGAATCGGCGACACGGTAACCGTGCCGCCCTCGGATGCCGATGAGGCTGCGCAGGGAGTGGTGGTCGTCCGCTCGGGCGACACGCTGTGGAACATCAGCCAGACCCACGGCCACAAGCTGGCTGACGTGCTGGCGATCAATCCCACGATCACCAACCCCGACTTGATCTTCCCGAGACAGCGCATCCTGCTGCCAGTGAAGAGGTAGGGCTCCCTCTCCCTACTCATGAGGCCGGGTCACACGACCCGGCCTCATTTGCGTTTTGGAACTATCGCTCTTCCCGTCGATACGCCCTGCCTATGGCGGCAGGCGCGGCGCTCGGCCGGTGCCGGGCCTGGATGGAGAAGGCGGTGAGGACCCCGATGGTGATCACGTAGGGAAGCATGCTGATCAGGATCGGGCTGATCTCGACACCGAAGGTCTGCAGGCGAGGTTCGAGGGCCAGGAGCCCGCCGAACAACAGCGCTCCGACCGCGGTTCGACCCGGACGCCACGCCCCGAAGATCACGAGCGCCACGGCGATCCAGCCTCTACCGGCGGTGACCCCCTCGGTCCAGCCCTTGGCCAGATTCAACGTGAGGTAAGCTCCGCCGAAGCCGGCGAGGACTCCACCCGCTACAACGGCGGCAACCCTGGTGACAACCACCGACTGCCCAGCGGCGTCGGCCGTCGCTGCGCTCTCCCCCACGGCGCGCAGACCCAGACCAACCCGGGTTCGCTCGAGCACAAACCACGTGCTGATGCCGAGTCCGACGGCGACCCAGGCGAGCCACGACTGGTTGAACACGATCGGACCCACGATCCGGAGGTCCTTCAACGGTCCTAACGGCAGGGCGCCGAACTGCGGAACCGCCGGAAGGCTCACGTAATCTTGCCCCAGAAAGGCCGACATACCGAGGCCGAGAATGGTGAGAGCGAGTCCGCTCACCACCTGGTCTGCTCCCATCACGACCGCTACGAGGCCGTGCACCAGCGCGAGCAGCCCGCCGGCGATCCCTGCGATCAGAAGGCCGATGAGAGGGTTGCCGAACTCGGTTCCGGACCAGAATGCGGCCACACCGCCTACCGCCATCATCCCCTCCACTCCGAGGTTCAGCACGCCGGCCTTCTCCGCGATCAGCTCGCCCAGGGCGGCCAGGTAGAGCATCAGGCCGACCAGGGTGACCTCGTTCATGCCGCTACCGCCGCCCTGGGTGAACGACTGCTGCGGACCAGTTTGTACTCGGTGAAGACCCCCGCAGCGAGGGCACCGAACAGGATCATGGCCTGAAGGATGTTGGCGATCGAGGCGGACACTCCGCTCACCTGAATCGCCAACCCGCCGACCTGAACGGCGCCGAAGAACACCGCCACGAGGGCCACACCGGAGGGTCGCATCAACGCCAGCGCCGCAACGATGATGCCGGCGAATCCCCAACCGTTGGCCACCCCCTCGACCAGCCGGCTCGACGAACCGGTGAGCTCGATCCCGCCCGCCAGCCCTGCGATGGCGCCCGAGAGCGTCAGGACGGTCATGATCTTGGTCCGCAGCGAGATCCCAGCGTACTCGGCGGTCTTCTCCGAAGATCCTGCGAGGCGAAGCTCGTACCCCCACTTGCTACGGGACGCGAAGTAGCCGAATCCGATCAGCACCGCAGCAGCGATGAGCAAGCCGATGTTGGCCCGACCGAAGAGGCCCGGTAGTGCCGACTGATCGGGAAGCAGTGGCGCCTGCGGGAATCCTGAGCCACCCGGATCCTTCCAGATACCGTTCACCAGGTACCGGACGACCCTCAGGATCACCTCGTTGAGCATAAGTGTGGTGATGATCTCGTTGACGCCCAGCTGGGCACGGAGCACCGCCGGGATCACGGCGAGCAGCCCACCGCCGATCACGGCGCCGATCAGCATCGCCGGAATCAGAATCACACCGTCGGCGTCGGGCAGCACCCGGGCAACCCATGCTCCGCCGATCGCTCCGGCGATGATTTGGCCCTCGGCCCCGATGTTCCAGAGTCCCATCGATCCGGCGACCGCCACCGCCAATCCGGCCAGGCCGAGAGGCACCGCGCGCGACAGCGTGTTCGACCACGCCCGTTCGGACCCGAAGGCAGCGTCGGCCATTCTCAGGTAGACGTCCACCGGGTTGCTCCCGCTCAGCAGCAGCAGCACCGCCCCGGCCAACAGCGCGATGAACGCGCCGGCGAGGACCGCCCGCACCTGACCGCCGGGCAGAGGTTGTTCGCGCCGCTGGAGAGTGAGCCCGATCATGCCGGTTCCCGCTTCGACGCCGACCCGGCCATGGCCTCGCCGACCATCGCCCTGGTGGCGGTCTCGGCGTCGAATTCGGCGACGATCCGACCCTCCCGCATCACCAGAATCCGGTCGCTGAGGGCGAGGAGTTCCTCGAGATCTTCTGAGATCAGCAATATCCCCAGCCCGGCTTCGGCCTGCGCCACCAACACCTCCTGGATCGCCGCCACGCCTTGCACGTCGAGGCCGCGGGTGGGTTGGGCCGCGACGAGCGCCTTGGGTGAGGTGGCCAACTCGCGACCGACCAGGAGGCGTTGGAGGTTTCCTCCCGACAGCCCAGCGATCGGTGCGTCGAGTCCGCCCGTCTTCACGTTGAACTCGTCGATGAGCTGTTCGCAGTGGCGTCGGGCGTCTCCGAAATCGACCATCGGTCCGGCTCCCATGGTCCGATAGGTCCTCATCATTGCGTTCTCGGTGACCGATAGCCGCGGCGCCAGCCCGACACCGATTCGATCTTCGGGCACATATGACAGACCGGCGTCGGTGCGGACGTTCGGGCCGGCCCCGCCGAGTTCGTCGCCTTCGAGTCGCACCGAACCCTGGGTTGGAGTTGCCAGTCCTGCGATCGCATCGGCCAGGGGGCGTTGGCCGTTGCCGGCGACGCCGGCGATGCCGACGATTTCACCGCTGCCGATCTCCAAGGACACGTCGTCGACGGTGGCGATTCCGTGGATGTCGTGAACGGTCATGTGTCGCACGGACAACACCGGTTGATCCGGATCGGCGGGGTTGTTTCGAACTCGTCGCTGTGACACGAGGGTGCTCTCCCCCACCATCAGCTCGGCCAGGGTGGGCGCATCGAGCGACGACACCGGCAGGGAGGCTGCCACCGTGGCGCCGCCCCGCAGAACCGTCGCCTCATCACAGAAGCGGGTGACCTCGTCGAGTTTGTGGCTGATGAAGATGATCGATCTTCCGTCGGCGGCCATGGCCGCCACGATCCGCCCCAATTCGTTGGCCTCGGCTGGCGTGAGCACAGCGGTGGGCTCGTCGAGGATCAGAATCGTCGCATCCCGCCACAGCGCCTTGAGGATCTCGACCCGCTGCCGCTCCCCCATCGAGAGGTGCCATACCTCCCGTCGCGGATCGGTCTGGAGGCCGAATCTCTTGGCCAGGTCGGCCACCTGCTCTTCGATCTCACGACGGCGCAGCACCGGAGGCGCCGAACCCAGGGCCACGTTCTCGGCCACGGTGAAGGTGGGGATCAGCCTGAACTCTTGGTGAACCATGGCCACGCCGGCATCCAACGCATCGGCCGGTGATCCGAAGACGTGTTCGACCCCATCGAGGAGCACCGTTCCCTCGTCGGGCCGGTAGACCCCGGCCAGCACGTTCATCAGCGTGGTCTTCCCGGCTCCGTTTTCGCCGAGCACAGCGTGCACGGTGCCGGGCTGAACCCTCAGTTCGGCACCGGCGTTGGCGATGACGCCGGGGAACCGCTTCCAGATGTTTGTCAGCTCGACCGCAGGCGGAGACGACATTGTGGGTGCGCTCCTCTCCCCCTGTAGCGACCGAGGCGGTGGTCTAGCCTTCTGCCGAGCCGATGACGCCCTCCACAAAGGTGGTCATGCCGAGCATGGCGCCATCGTCCAGTTTCTCGCCGGCTGCCACCATCACGCTGCCGTCCTGGGCGAGAATCTCGCCTTCGAAGACATCGAATTCACCGGCGATGATCTGGTCCTTGACCTGCTGCATCTCGGCGGCGACCGGAGACTCGGAAGGGATCTCGATGTCGACGACGCCGTCGGCCATACCACCCCACCACGACTCTGGGGTGTAGGTACCGTCCTTGGCGGCGTTGATCACATCTGTGTAGCGATCGGTCCAGTTCCACACCGGTGCGGTCAGGTAGTTGCCGACCTGGGAGCTCATGTCGCTGTGGTAGCCGACGAAGGTGGCGCCGGCGTCGGTCGCCGCCTGACCGGTGGCGGTGGAGTCCTGGTGCATGGTGAGCACGTCGGCGCCGGCGTCGAGCAGGGCCTGGGCGGCGTTGCCCTCGACGGTGGGGTCGAACCAAGTTGCGGTCCATGCCACCTCGACCTCAGCGTCGGGGTTGACGCGACGAACTCCCAGGGTGAAGGCATTGATCCCGCGAATCACCTCGGGGAACGGGAACGCCGCTACGTAGCCGATCTTGTTGCTCTCGGTCGCCGCCCCCGCGGCCATGCCGGCGATGTAGCGGGGCTGGTACATACGGCCAAAAGTGTTGCCGAAGTTCGTGTCGTTCATCTTGTATCCCGAGATGTGTTCGAACACGACGTCGGGGTTGTCGGCGGCGAAGGCCTCGGTGGCATCCATGTAGCCGAACGACGTGGTGAAGATGACGTTGTAGCCGTCGTCGATGAACTGTTGCACGGCATCGTCGAACTCGGCGCCGCCCTCGGGGATTGCCTCGACGAACGCGGTCTCCACGCCAGTTGCTGCTTCGGCTGCCTGTCGGCCCTGGTCGTGCATGAAGTTCCACCCGGCGTCGCCAACCGGAGCCACCATCACGAATGCCGCCTTTGTATCGCCGCCGCCGGCGTCATCGTCGGAGCCGCAGGCTGCGGCCACAAGACCGAGAACAGCCAACAGCGAAAGCAATGTCTTGAGAGAGCGGGTCATGAGTCGTCCTTCGTCTAGGGTCCCGGGCAATTCCTATCTGAATGTGACCGGCCGGTAAACCCCAACCAAGCAAAAACGACAAAAGAGATACGCTGTTCATATGCGGGCCGACGACTTGGTCACCAAGCGCGAGGTGCTGACCGCGTTCAGCGCGGCGGGTTCAGCTCGGGTGATGTTCGCACTGGTCACCGCGGCGACGGCGGGGCGCATCGTAGCTGGGGGCTGGTCGTTGGTGGACACCGTCGTCATCGCCGTGTCGGTCGGCCTGGTCGGGATTGTCGAGTGGTGTATCCACCTGTTCCTGCTGCACGCCCCGGTCGGGTCGTTGCGCATGAGAGTTCTCAAGACCGGTGTCGGCCACCGCCAACACCATCTCGATCCGAGCGAACTCAGCTATGTGTTGCTCGGACCGATCGACACCGCTGTCTTCGGCGTCATGATCGCAGGAGGCACCGCCGCATGGACCATGCCGCTGGCGCTGGTGGTCGGCGGCGAGGGGTTGATGGCGGCGTGGCTGACCGGGTTGCTCTTCGCCTATCTCTCGCTCGCTCACTACGAGTGGACCCACCTGCTGGTCCACACCCGCTATCGACCCCGCACCAGGTTTTACCGGCGGCTGGCTCGCAATCACCGGCTGCACCACTACCGCAACGAGCGCTACTGGCTCGGGGTCACATCGAACGTGGGTGACCGTGTGTTCGGGTCGTACCCGCGTTCTCGTTCGGACGTGCCGCTGTCGGCGACGGCCCGAAATCTCGCCTGAATTCTCAGCTGCTGGCAGCAGCGAACCTGATCATGTTCATCGCCACCTTGGCGACGTGGTACAGAATGACCAGGAGCAGAACGAAGCTGATGAGGCCTCCGACCAGCGGGATCCCACCGAGAATGATGCGGGCCAGGAAGGCGACGAAGATGGCGGCCAGGTGGCCGGTGTTGGGGGGTGCGAAGAGTTTGCTCATGGCTTCATTGTGAGCGATGGCCGTGTTGCTCCACATCGGGGCAAACCCTGATTCTCCCCTGAGACGGACCTGTTGGGCTCAGGGGTCAGACCCCCAGTCGTTCGACCGCGCTGAGAACAGCCGAGAACCTCAGTTCGAGCGAAGTCAGGTCCGTGCTGTTCTCTTCGGCAGCCATGCGGGCGTTGTAACTCTTGATCAAGCGCATCTTCTCTCCCGCGACGTAGCCGCCCACCATGGCGGTCAAAACGAGGAGAGCGGCCGCCGGCCACGACACCAGCCTCCAGCACGCGACGAACATCACAGCCCACCACAGCGGGTACAACACGGCGCCGGCGAGAACCTTCGCCGAAGCCTGGAAATTGAAATCGTTTCGCCGGGCGATGACATCGACCGATCGATAGGCCGGCCAGTTGATGACATGGCCCAGGATCGTGGGCACCGCCCACAGCACGGCCCGCAGGTGAGAAGACCGGGCCAGAGCACCGAGCTGCCCGTGGTCATCGAGAACCTGCTGGAGGTCCACGTCGAGATGGGCGCACTCATCGAGCAAGTCCTTTGCGGTGTTCAGGACCTCGTGGGCCTGAGCGACTCCGGCGTCGGAGGCCCGGTTGATCCGATTCAGCACGGTTCCCTCGGCGATGTCGCGTTCGGCGGCCACGACGCGGGCCGCCGCCACCGCCGCACGCTGATTATCGTGGTCATCCCAGGTCGGAGCAACGGTTGCCAGCCCGTGGCTGATCTGGGTTGTCAGGTCTCTCACGGCAACGCGATCGCCGTCACCACCGACGGATCCAGTGACAGCGATCGGCTCACCGATCGCCACAGTGACGGTGGATCGGTAGCGGGGTCGATCGGGGAAGATCAAACCGATCGGCACGATCGAGACAGCGGTCGGCGTGCCCAGCGCGATCCGGGCCGGGCCGGTCCTCAGAACCTGGAGTCCAGGAGTATCGTGCGACACACCTTCGCCGAAGATGGCGATCACCCCACCGTCGGTCAAGACGCTTCGGGTTGCCTCAAACGTGGCCGAGTTGTCGCCGCCACCGTCTTTGACCCTGTGCACCGGCACCGCCCCCGCCAGCATGAGCAAAGGGCGCAGCGGTAGATATCTGGGCTTCCACAACGCGGCCTTGGCCAGAAATCGGGCCCGCCTGGGCAGGACGGCGATCAGCACCATCGGGTCGACCAGTGCGGAGTGGTGATTGGCGACGATGAGCGTGGGCCCGTCGGCCGGAAAGCGCTGGACACCGGTCAGGCTGACCCGCGAGAAGAAGAGGTGGGTGAAGAATTGGCAGAGACGGGTGATGATCATCGAAGCGCCTTTGAACCGCTCGAGAGCCGCTCACTAGTGTGCGGGCATGTCGACCAACGCCCTCGCCAAACAGTTTTGCACAGTCCACGGCTTGCGGATGGCGTACCACGACGTCGGAGCGGGAGCCACGACCGTGCTGTTCCTTCACGGCAATCCGACGTCGTCGTACCTGTGGCGTGATGTGATTCCCTACGTTTCGGAGACGGCCCGCTGCGTCGCACCCGATCTGATCGGTATGGGAGATTCCGACAAACTCGACAACTCCGGCCCCGACAGCTATCGCTTCGTCGAGCACCGGCATTACCTCGATGATCTGCTCGATCAATTGGAGCTGGGTGATCGGGTCGTGCTTGTGATTCACGACTGGGGGTCGGCGCTGGGTTTTGACTGGGCCCATCGCCACCCCGATCGCGTCGCCGCGATTTGTTACATGGAAGCGATAGTGCGTCCGGTGTCGTGGGACGAGTGGCCCGAGGCCGCCCGCGGGATATTTCAGTCGATGCGATCGGCTGCCGGCGAGGAGATGGTCCTCACGAAGAACCTCTTCGTGGAGGCGATTCTGCCGGCGTCGATTCTGCGGACACTGTCGGAGGAAGAAATGGCTGAGTACCGCCGTCCCTTCGCCGAGCCGGGCGAAGGTCGTCGCCCCACACTGTCCTGGCCGCGACAAATCCCGATCGAGGGCGAGCCGCACGATGTCGCCGCCATCGTCACTGACTACGGTCGCTGGCTGTCAGACAGTCCGCTTCCAAAACTGTTCATCAACGCCGACCCCGGCACAATCCTGACCGGTGAACAGCGTGAGTTTTGTCGTTCCTGGCCCAACCAGACCGAAGTCACCGTCCCCGGAATCCACTTCATTCAAGAGGACAGCCCCGGCCTGATCGGCGAGGCGTTGTCGTCGTGGTTGAGTGAGCTACCGACCGGTTGACCGTCGCACCCGGTCGGGGTAGTTCTAGACCGCCCGCACGTTGAGTGCTTCGTCTCCCTTACGGCCAGGACCGATTTCGAATTCGACTTGCTGGCCCTCTTCGAGGTTGCGATAGCCCGAACCTTCGATGTTTGAGTAGTGAACGAAAACGTCGTCTCCGTCTTGGCGGGAGATGAAGCCGTATCCCTTTTCGGTGTGGAAGAACTTGACGGTGCCGGTGGGCATTATTCGATTTCCTTACGTGTAAACCGTCCAGCGAGTGCCGAACGGAAACAACTCTAGTCACCGGTCGGCATTCCTGGTCGACTCAGACGTTGCCGGGCCCTGCTCAGACCGGGAGCCGCCCGTCGCCGTAGCGAGAGGCATCACCGTCCTGATCCCCGGCCGGGATGCGCTGACGGCACTGGAACTGGTCGGCGAGCATGTTGGCAAAGCGATGGAGTGGTTCCTCGAATCGCACCGAGTAACGCCCTTCGGTGAAGCCACCGTTGTGGATACCACGCTGGCTGCGCTCGCAGATGTCGATGTCTTCGTTGTTGACGTCGACCCAGAAGTCCTGCGTCACCGCAAAGGTCTCCTCGGTGACGTCGGTCGAGTCCGGCGGCAGCAACCACGTGCACCGTTCCCGCGTACGACCGGGGCCGAGCGGTTCGAGCTGAATCACGAACGCGTGGTTGGGCAAGACGCTGAGCATCACATTCGGAAACAGCGCCAAAAAGCGTCCGCTATGAGCGTCCGATGCCGACAGACCCGCCGCCGCTGGCATGGCCAACCAGTCGTCGCGGTCGTCACCGGACACCGGGGTCGTCGTCTGCCCGCAGTACATGCCCGGACCCTGATACCGATAGTGATCTTTCACCCTCGAAACCTTCGCAAGCTCGGGGTGCACCCAGGTCAGGTGGTAGTACTCCTGGAAGTTCTCCGACAGAAGCTTCCAGTTCGCGGCGATGTCGAAGGTAGCGGTCTGGCGAGTTTTCCACCCGTTCAGCCCGTAGCCGGCGAGGCGGTCACCTAAGTCGCCGTAGTACTCCGCTATCGGTGCGGTCGTGGGGTCGAGGCAGGCGAAGACAATTCCGGCAAAAACCTCAGCTCGCAACGACTTCAACGGGTAATCGGAAGGATCGAACCCCTCGACTGCGACGTCGGTGAAACGAGGGGTTGCGACCAGCCTGCCGTCGAGGTTGTAGCCCCAGCGGTGGTAGGGGCAGCGGATGACCGAAAGTCCCGCAGCGTCGGCGTCCAGGAGTTCGGTACCGCGGTGGCGACATGCATTCAGAAAGACACGCACCTCTGCTTCTGAGTTCCTGGTGACCAACACCGAGCGCGAGCCGACCGAGCGCACCAGCACCGAGCCGTCCTGGGACAACTCGTCGGCACAGGCAACCGCCACCCACCCGCGGTCGAACACCATCGTCTGTTCCAGCTCGAAAAAGCCCGGCGATGTGTAGGCGTCGCGTGGAAGCGTCGACGCCGATTCCACCGGCTTTCGGACTCCCTGCCAGAACTCGTCGCTGGTATACGCCTCGCTCACCGCCAGATTGTGACCGTTGGTCTCGGACCAACGCAACTGTCATACACGTGCGACCGCCAGGCCGACGAACCACAGCAAATACAACGCGCCCCACAGCAGCACGGCCACGATCCCGATGACCTTGGCCGCAGTGGCGGTCCCCCGGCTGCTCGGCGCCCGCCGACCCTGGTCGATTCCCTGAGTCTCCTGGTTGGCGATGTACCAGCCGACGGCAGCGGGGACGCCGCAACAGAAGAGGCCAAAGATGGCCAGCACCAGTGCGGTGACGGCTTGGCTGTTCTCGGCGAACCCGGCGCCGTAGCCATAACTCCCCTGAGGCGGGATCGTTGATCCGGGGGCGGAGCCGACCACCTGGGGGCCGCCCTGCCACTGGATTCCGTCCCAGTAGCGATGGGTTCCTGGCGGATCGCCTTCGGCGTGGTACCAGCCCGGAATCGATGACCCCGATTGATCTGACATAGTCCCTCCTGCGGCGACCCCGGCCCTAACCGACGGGGCACCCCGATCGTAGGCATGACCGGCTTCGGAGACGGCGATGGCCTACCGTTTCGTGATGGCCTTGACGACGTTTGTGCGGTCGGGACCGCAACTCCCACTCGTTGCCGGCGGCTCGATCGCCATAGTGGGAATCGTCAGCGGTCTGATCATCGAAGACGGTCCAATCCTGTGCCCGTTCCGCCGCTGCACCGGCGGCTACTGCCCCGGATGCGGGGGGACTCGAGCTGTGGGCCATCTCGCCCGGGGAGATGTGAGCCAAGCATGGCTGTCCCACCCGTGGGTGGTTCTGGCCGCGATCCAGACTGTGGCGATGGGCGGCTTGG
The DNA here is from genome assembly GCA_013003325.1 of Acidimicrobiales bacterium. Classification (GTDB taxonomy): domain Bacteria; phylum Actinomycetota; class Acidimicrobiia; order Acidimicrobiales; family SZUA-35; genus JABDIY01. The sequence continues at coordinate 5,172 of JABDJU010000148.1, read as the reverse complement.
TGGCTGCGCTACCGAACGGTGTGCGGACCGTTCGTCGTCTCGCCCAGCCTCTCCTCGTCGCCAACATGGTTCTCGTGCTCATGATCTGGGTTGCGAGGTTGGCGGCGGGCACGATCCCATTGCCGCTCGTATGACCGAATCCCGCGAACCGCAGCACCTCTTCGTGTACGGCACGTTGCGGCAGGGAGACGTTCGATGGCGGTTCCTCGAGCCCTTCATCGAAGACGGTGGCGAACCCGACCGGGCAGCGGGCGCCCTGTTCGACACCGGAGCGGGATACCCAGCTGCGGTTTTCGAGGCTCCCCACGTAGAGAGCTCGGTCATCATCGGGCATCGATATCGGCTCGTCCCAGATCAGACGGCCGCTGCTCTGGCAACCCTCGATGAAATCGAGTCAGCGGTCACCGGCCTCTACCAGCGAGTCACCGTCACGACCCAGGCCGGAATCCTGGCTTGGGCCTACCAATACGGTCTCGACCTAGACGATCCCGAACTTCGCCTGAGTCGGATCGCATCAGGCGACTGGTTCGAGCATCGTTCCCGTGCCTGAGTTCGGCGGACTCCACTGCTGCCCTGCGGTCCTAGCCTTGACAGGTGGCCTCGTCGTTCGCTGACCTGAATATCTCATCGGAGGCTGTATCAGCGCTGCGCCGGATCGGAATCGTCGAGCCAACGCCGATTCAGCACACCGTCATCCCCGACGCACTCGCCGGCCGTGACGTGCTCGGTAAAGCTCCGACCGGGTCGGGCAAGACGTTCGCCTTTGGATTACCGCTCCTCGAGTTGGTCGAACGAGCCGAGCCCCGACGACCGCGCGGACTCGTGCTGGCACCCACCCGCGAGCTGGCCCTTCAGATCAACCGGGAGCTGGCGCCGGTCGCAGCGACGCTCGGCCGAACGATGGTGACAATCTACGGCGGAGTGGGGATGAGCCAGCAAATCAATGCTCTCCGTTCCGGTTCCGACGTGGTGATCGCAACCCCCGGGCGGTTGCTCGATCTGATCGACCAAGGCGAGGTGGCGCTGGATCGCGTCGATCGGGTTGTGGTCGACGAGGCCGACCGAATGGCCGACATGGGGTTCCTCCCCTCGGTGCGCCAGATCTTGGATCTCACGGCGAGCTCGCGGCAGACCGTGCTGTTCTCGGCCACGCTCGACGCGGCCGTCGAGGTTTTGATCGAGCACTATCAAAACGACCCCGCCACCCACAGCCACGGCGGCGATGAGCCCGACATCACGCAGATGTCTCACCGGTTCCTGCGCGTCGCCAGCAAGGACAAGGTTGCAGTGGCCGCCGACATCATCGACGGCCACGGCTCCACGATGGTGTTCTGTCGCACCAGACACGGAGTGGACCGGGTGTGTCGACAGCTCAAGCGGCTCGGCGTCAAGGCGGCGTGGATACACGGGGGTCGGTCACAGAATCAGAGAACCGCCGCACTCCTCGCCTTCACCGATGGTCGGGCCCAAGCACTCGTCGCCACCGACGTGGCCGCTCGTGGAATCCACGTCGACGAAGTTGCGTGCGTCCTGCACTTCGACCCCCCGGCGGATGCCAAGGACTACGTCCATCGATCGGGTCGGACCGCCCGGGCCGGTTATGCCGGCGACGTCATCTGTTTGGTGACCGACGACCAGATGCAGAAGGTTCGCTCCCTCATCCGCCGGGTTGGCCTCGAGGCCCGTTTCGAAGATGCCGAAACGCCGACCGAACGGGTCGGGCTGCCCAGCCACGGACCAGAGCGGAAGGCTCGCAGCCGATCGACAAGGCGTGAAGCTTCCGACGAATCCGCCGCCAAACCCAACAAGAAAAGGGCCAAGAAGGGCACGGGAGCCAAGAAGTCCTCCAGCCGAGCTGGGAAGAACCGAAGGAAACCGGCCCCGGGATCAGGGACGGCCAAACCCCGGTCTCGGCGCTCGGGCAAGCCCCGACCCAAGGCAAAGTCGGCGAGAAAGGCCGGCTACAAGAACAGAGGTACGCGTGGGAGGCGTTGAGGATGCGATCACGGTGGCCTCATCCTCGCTGCACGGCAAGGGCGTCTTCGCCACCAGGAGCATCGAACAGGGCGAGCGTTTCTGCCGGAACCACCTGTTCCGTATCCCCGCACACCAACGCGAATTCCTCGATCAGACCGACCTCTACGACCACTACTTCGAGTTCGATCGCGATGCCTTCATCGCCCTCGGCAGCGTCTCGTTCCTCAACCACGACGAGGACCCGAACGCCGACTTCGATCTCGATGCCGACCAGCTGGTGATCACCCTGGTCGCCGAACGGGACATCGCCGCCGGCGAAGAGATCACGATTCACTACGGGACCGAGCCGTGGTGGGACGAACCATAGTGGTGACGCCCCGGGGACTACTGTTCATGGGGTGCCGGCCCCAGTTACAACCAGCAATGAGGTAGCCGACCTCTTCAGGCGTTGGGTGCTGGAAAAGCGGGCCCGATCCTCGCGGGGCCTTTCCCCGCGGTCCGAAGCCGGGTATCGAACCGACATCGGGACCTTCGCCAAGCGGGTCGCCGACAGCCGGGATCGCCCCTGCGTCGAGGTCGATCCCGAGGTCGAAAACGCAGTGGTGCTGGGGCACATGGCCCGCATCACACTGGCCGACTTCACCGAGGACAACCTGCTCATGGTGATGTCCGATCTTGTGGGCGAGGGATACCGAAACGCGTCGCGGGCCAGGATGCTGTCGGCCCTCCGAGGCTTCTGCGGTTGGCTGGTGAAGAACGACTACCTTCAACGCGACCCGACCCTTGGGTTCGAGACTCCGGCCAAAGAGAAGGGCCTGCCGGTTGCGCTGACCGCCGATGAGCTGCAGCGGATCATCGATGCCATCACTCACCCGCCACAGAAGTCTCGGGTGCTGTGGCCGACAAGGGACCTGGCGATGCTGGCAGTTCTTGCCGGCTGCGGCGTGAGGGCGTCCGAGCTCATCGGGATCCGGGTAGGCGACTTCCGCTGGGAGGATCCACCTCGGCTCCGGGTCACCGGCAAGGGAAACAAGACCCGAAGCCTTCCGCTCAGCTCCGAGGTGCTGAACGTTGTCGACCACTACCTCACCGAACGAGAAGCCGCCGAGGGTCCGCTTCGGCCCGATGGGGTGGTGTTCATCCGCACCGGGGAGCCTCGTCCCTTCACCGTCACATCGCTCGACTACGTGGTCGAACTCTGGCTGCGCGGTGCCGGGATCGCACCGCCTGACCAGGAGAAGGCCCACCTTTTTCGACACACCTACGCCGTCGGTGTACTCGACAATGGCGGCACAATCGCTGAGCTTCAGGCCCTTCTGGGGCACGAATCGATCGCCACCACGTCGATCTACCTACGCATGAGTGCAGAAGGCCTACACCACACCGCAGGAAGTACACCCATGCACCGCCTTCTCGCCTCCAGATCCGGCTCTTAGATGTCGATAGAAGGTCGACGATGTCCCGCGCTTGGCCGAAAGGTTCGTACCCCAATGAAGCGACTAGCAACTGCTCTTCTACTACTGGCCGGCCTCACGGTCACGGCGGTGCCAGCTGCCGCCGAGACATCGACAGAGACGGTCGATGACCACGACCACTTCCACAAGTCGTTTCAGGCGAAGTGGGTGTCGAGCTATCAGGCAGCCACCACGATCGAGGAGTTGCAGTTCGCGCCCGACTTCAAGCCCGAACACGCCAACCTCCTCCGCCTCTATCAGGCGTTCTTCAACCGGCCGCCGGACCTTGCGGGCGCCAAATACTGGCTCGATCAGTGGGACATGGTCGTTGCGAAGGGGCCCACGGCAGAGCGTCCCGAGGGGCACGACCTGTTCGGCGAGTTCGCCGAGTACTTCACCCAGGTTCCCGAATTCATCAACACCTACGGAGACGCCGAAAACGCCGAATTCCTGACCAGGGTCTACAACAACATGCTCGGTCGTGTCCCCGATGAAGCGGGATACCAGTATTGGCTGGGCTATCTCGAGGGCACCAACCCTGAACAGGCCGGTGTGGTGCTGACCAAGGGTGCAATGATGCGCTGGGTCACCCTCGACGTCGAGTTCACCAACCTGTACCCGTTCGGCCATACCGATCTCTCCGACCATCCCTCCGATCTGGCCGACTGCACCGTCGAGAACGCGGAATTCAGCGGCCTCAACGTCACCGGGATCTACCGGCTCCGAGACGGCGATATCCGGGAACTCTGTTTCGGTCTCAGAGACGTCGACGTCGAAACCGCCTGGGCCCGGTTGTCCGCGTTGGCCGATCCCGCCCACCAGTCCCCCGTGGCGCTGCTGGCCGTGTACGAGGGTGACGGCGCAGGGATCGTGGCCTATGCCGGACCCTCAACCGGCAGCGGTGGAATCTACGTCGGCGATCTGTGGCTGATCGCCGCCCAGGACACCGCCACCCGGATCAACCCGGTCGAGGCCGATCTCACCATGGCCCACGAGCTGTCGCACGTGTTCACCGGGCTCGATGATCAGATCGACTATGACACGCTGGTCCGCGATGGCTGCAACGGTCGTTTCCCGGCGTTCAACTGGTGCTTCCAGGCCGACGCGTACATCAATCAGTGGGTGTCGACGTTTTGGTCAGAAGAAGAGCTAGCCGTCTATTACGACGACTCGATCGACTCCACCACGCTGTGTGTCGAGGGCCACGATTTCGCGGGAACCTACGCCACCACTTCGCCGTTCGAGGACTTCGCCGAGGCATTCAGCGCCTACGTGTACAGCGTCGACCTCCCCAACCTCGCCGCAAAGTACGCCTGGTTCGATGCCAAGCCGGTTCTGAAGGGATACAAGGACCGGGCCATCGCCGCCGACCGATACGACTACCCCGACACCTTCGGTACCTGCGGAGCCTGAGCCGCTACCCATCCTCCAGCCGGGCCAGCAACTGGTCGCGGATCGAAACACCCTTCTGCCGAGCGTTGTCGCCGGTGACCCGCCAGCCGTGCCGGGCACTGTAGAGCAACGGTGGCTCACCGAGCCGCCCTTCCCGAACGGCGACGACGGTGGCGAGGAACAGATCGTGGTCGAACCGCTCCACCCGGTCGAAGGTCTCACAGGTCAGATAGGCGATCGAGTTCGGTACCACCGGCAGGCCCGAGTCGGGGTCTGACCCCAGAAGCTCGGGGGCGACGTACTTGAACTTGCGCCCCGGATAGCTGAAGTACTGGCCCGCCATGATCTG
>JABDJU010000124.1 GCA_013003325.1 Acidimicrobiales bacterium | reverse complement strand
CCCCTGGTCAAGACCGCCATCGCCGCCGAGGACGCCAACTGGGGCCGGATCGTCATGGCGGTCGGCAAGAGCGGCGAGGCGGCCGACCGCGATGCGCTCACCATCCAGATCGGCCCCGAATTGGTGGCCCGGGACGGGGTGGTGGCCCCCGGGTACTCCGAGGAGCGGGCCACCCAACACCTGCGCGGCAACAACATCGAGATCTTCGTCGATGTCGGTGTGGGGCGCGGCTCGTCGACGATTTGGACCTGCGACCTCACCCACGGATACATCGACATCAACGCTGGATACCGATCATGAGCACCGAGCCGGTCGTCGACGAAGAAGAGGTCATCGCAACCCGGGGCTTCAGCCCCGAGCAGCGAGCCCGGGCCTTGATCGAGGCGCTTCCCTACATCCAGCGTTTCCGGGGCTCGGTGGTAGTGGTCAAGTTGGGGGGCAATGCCATGGTCGACCCCGACCTGTTCCGCACTTTTGCAGAGGACATCGTGCTGCTCCGTTCGGTCGGCCTGCAGCCGGTCGTGGTGCACGGCGGTGGTCCTCAGATCGGAGCGTTGCTCACCCGACTGGGGAAAGAAACCGAGTTTCGGGACGGGCTTCGCGTGACCGACGCCGAAACACTCGACGTCGCTCGGATGGTCCTGGTGGGCAAGGTGGGCCGAGACATCGTCGCCGCCCTCAACACGCAGGGAGCGGCTGCGGTGGGGATCTCGGGCGAAGATGCCGGTCTGATCTTGGCCGCCGCCCGCAACTCCGACCTTGGGTTTGTCGGCGATGTGGTCGGGGTGAAGGTCGATATCATCCATCGGCTCCTGCACGAGCAGTTCATCCCGGTGATCAGCACGATCGGATCCGACGGCAAAGGGCAGGCATACAACATCAACGCCGACTCGGTGGCGTCGGCGCTGGCCGGTGCCCTCGAGGCAGAGAAGGTCATCTACCTCACCGACATCGCCGGGTTGCTCATGGACGTCGACGATCCTTCAACGATCGTCGCCCGGACCTCAGTATCCGAACTCAACGAACTGCGGGCCAAGGGAATCATACGGGGTGGCATGGTGCCCAAGGTTCAAGCGTGTATCGACGCGGTTAACTCCGGTGCAGGAAGCGCCCACATGCTCGATGGCCGCATCCCCCACGTCCTCCTACTCGAACTGTTCACCGACGCCGGCATCGGCACGATGGTGACCGCCGACCCAGAACCAGTCCACCTTCACGAGGTTCACTGACCATGCCTGTCTCAACCGTCACCGCCCATCGAGATGGGGTCGGCGCAGATCCTGAAGATCAGCGATGCCCCATCATGCCGACCTACAACCCACCGTCGATCATGTTCGTGCGGGGCGACGGAAGCGAACTGTGGGACCGCGCAGGCAAACGCTACATCGACTGGCTCGCCGGGATCGCGGTGTGCTCCCTCGGGCACTCGAACCCCGAGGTGGCCGCTGCCATCGCTGAGCAGGCATCGAAGCTCCTGCATGTGTCCAACGTCTTTGCCACCGAACACCAGGCTCCCATCTCAAAGATGCTGTCGCAGATGATCGGCCGGCCGGGGCAGGTCTTCTTCTCCAACTCGGGCGCAGAAGCAAACGAGGCGGCGCTGAAGCTGGCCCGCAAGTGGGGTGGGCGCGGTCGGCACAAGGTTGTCTGCGCCTACCAGAGCTTCCACGGGCGCACGCTGAATACGTTGGCGGCGACCGGACAACCGGCCAAGTGGGAAGCGTTCATGCCCTTGCCCGACGGTTTCAAGCACGCCGTTTGGGCCGATATCGACGATCTCGAACGCCAGCTCGACGACTCGGTGGCGGCGGTGCTCCTCGAACCGGTACAGGGCGAGGGCGGTGTGAATCCCGCTACCACCGAGTACTTCGCGGCGGTGCGGCGGCTCTGCGACGAGCGCGGGCTGTTGTTCATCGCCGATGAGGTTCAAGCGGGCCTGGCCCGAACCGGCAAGTGGTTCGGCTTCCAACACTTCTTCGACGAGGGGGCCGGCCCTGATGTGGTGACGATGGCCAAGGCGCTCGGCAACGGCATGCCGATCGGTGCGTGCTGGGCGACACCCGAAGCGGCTGCCGCCTTCAAACCGGGTGATCACGCCACAACCTTCGGTGGCCAGCCGATGGCTACCTCAGCCGCCCGACGCACCCTCGAGTTGATGCTCGACATGGATGCTCCAGCGGTGGCGTCCCGGGCGGCGACCCGTTTGATCGATGCTGTCGTCGGCATCGATGGTGTGTCGACCACGCGCGGGCTGGGCTTGCTGATGGCGGTTGAGCTCGAACCGGGCATCGATGCCAAAGAGGTGGCCACCACCTGCCTCCGCAACGGCCTCGTGCTCAACGCCGTTACGGCCACGGCACTGCGGTTGACGCCTCCGATCACAATCTCTGATGCGCTCATCGACGAGGGGGTCGAGATCCTGGCCCGGTCAATCGCTGAGGTTCGATCGTGAAACACCTTCTCGAGATAGACGATCTCAGCGCCGAAGAGCTCGGGAAGATCCTGGAGTTGGCACGTCGCGAACCCGATCCGAACGATCTGCCGCTCGCCGGCCAGGGTGTTGCCTGCTACTTCGCGAAACAGTCGGCCCGCACCCGCAATTCAACCGAGATGGCGGTCGTCCAACTCGGCGGTCACCCGGTGTACATCACCGATGCCGAGGTGAGTCTCGGCGCCCGCGAGTCGGTCTCTGACGTGACCCACACGCTGGCGTGCTATCACCGGATGATCTGCGCCCGCGTGTATGGACACGCCGTTCTGGAGGAGATGGCGTCGGTCGACGTCGTGCCGATCGTCAACCTTCTTTCCGACGCCGGACACCCGCTCCAGGCCATCGCCGACGTGCTCACCATCATCGGTGAATTCGGCACGATCGAGGGAAGGGTGGTCTCCTACGTCGGCGATGCCAACAACGTCACCCGTTCGCTGGCTCTGGCCGTCGGACGTTTGGGCGGCGAGATGCGGGTGATCTCGCCGGCGCAGTACCGCTTCTCCGATGTCGACGCCGACCGAATCGCCGCTGCCGGCGTGGAGATTCAGTGGAGCGACCGAGCCGAAGAGCTCCTGCCCGGATCCGACGTGATCTACACCGACACCTGGGTCAGCATGGGCGAAGAAGACATACGAGAGGCCAAGCTGCGCCAGTTCGAGGGGTTTCAGGTAACCGCCGATGTGCTGGCCCTTGCTCCCGAAGCGATCTTCATGCACTGTCTGCCAGCCCACAGGGGCGAGGAGGTAGCCGACGACGTTCTCGACGGGCCGAACAGTCGCATTTGGGTGCAGGCCGCCAATCGTTTGCGCAGCGCCCGCGGAGTCCTGCGTTTCCTCGCCTCCCATCCAAACAATGTCGGGTGGAGTCCGTTGTCATGACGCTGTCCAAGACCCAGCGCCAGCACCGAATCGGCCTGCTTCTGTCCGATCATGCGGTGGCGAGCCAGCTTCAACTGGTCAAGCTGCTGGCTGAGGAGGAAGGCATCGTGGCCACGCAGGCGACGGTGTCTCGCGACCTCGACGAAATGGGCGCCGTCAAGGTGCGGGTGGGGGGTGGACAGTCGATCTACGCCGTCCCCGAGCACCCAGTCGATCAGCGAGCTCCGCTCGATCACCTTCGTCGGGTGATGGGCGAATGGGTCGTGGAGGCGACGCGTTCGGGCGATCTGGTGGTATTGCGGACACCGCCTGGATCGGCCCACGTGGTGGCGTCGGCTCTGGATCGATCCGGAGTCGACGATGTGATCGGAACGGTCGCCGGCGACGACACGTTGCTGGTGATCGCATCGGAGGGAAGCGGCGCGTCAGTGCTGGAACACGTCACCGAACTCAGCGGACTGTGAGCCAGGTTCTCGACGTAGCCCTGGCCGGAAACGAGCGATAGGAAGTCTTCATGAACGATGTGAACCGTGTGGTGCTGGCCTACTCAGGTGGTCTCGATACGTCGGTGATTCTGCAGTGGTTGAAGGACGAGTACGACTGTGAGGTCGTCACCTTCACCGCCGATCTCGGCCAAGGCGAAGAGCTGGAGCCGGCGCGAGCCAAAGCGGTTGAGATGGGTGTGCCCGAAGAACACATCTACATCGACGACTTGCGCGACGAGTTCGTCCGAGACTTCGTGTTTCCCATGTTCAGGGCCAACACGATCTACGAGGGCGAGTACCTGCTGGGTACATCGATCGCTCGACCGTTGATCGCCAAGCGGCTGATCGAGATCGCCCGAGAGACAAACGCCGATGCCATCAGCCACGGTGCGACCGGCAAGGGAAACGACCAGGTGCGATTCGAGCTGGGAGCGTATGCGCTCGAACCGGGGATCAAGATCATCGCTCCTTGGCGCGTATGGGACCTGCTCTCACGGGAGAAGCTGTTGGCCTACGCCGCCGAGCGCAACATCCCGATCGAGATGAGTCGTGGGTCGAAGAGCCCGTTCTCGATGGACGCCAACATGCTGCACATCTCCTACGAAGGTGGACCGCTGGAGAACCCGTGGACCGAACCTCCAGCGGAGATGTGGCGGTGGTCGGTGTCCCCGGAGGCCGCACCCAATGAACCCACCTACATCGAGCTCACCTATGCCCACGGCGACATCGTGGCGATCGATGGTGAGTCGATGAGCCCGGCCGAGGTGCTCAGCCACCTGAACAAGGTCGGCGGGGAGAACGGCGTGGGCCGGCTCGACATCGTCGAGAATCGGTACGTCGGGATGAAGAGCCGTGGCGCGTACGAGACACCGGGTGGGACGATCATGCTTCGGGCCCACCGGGCCATCGAGAGCATCACCCTGGATCGCGAGGTTGCCCATCTCAAAGATGAGCTCATGCCCCGCTATGCCAACCTGATCTACAACGGCTATTGGTGGAGCCCGGAGCGGGAGATGTTGCAGACCGCCATCGACCACAGCCAGGCTCACGTGAACGGCGACGTGCGGGTGAAGCTGTTCAAAGGCAACGTCGACATCACCGGCCGCCGGTCAAACGACAGCCTCTTCGACGAGACCATCGCCACATTCGAAGACGATGGTGGCGCCTACAACCAGGCCGATGCCGAAGGCTTCATCAAACTCAATGCGTTACGCCTTCGAAACCTCACCGCCAAGCGCATCTCATGAGCGAAGGCGGACAACTGTGGGCTGGTCGTTTCGATGGCGGACCGGCTGAAGCACTCCAGGCCCTCAATGATTCTTTGCCATTTGACAGGAGGATGTTCGTTCAAGACATCCAGGGCTCTCGGGCCCACGTCACGATGCTCGCCGAGGTCGGAATCCTCAACGACAACGAGCGAACCAGCATTCTCGACGCACTGGACCAGGTGGAAGATGAGATGGCTTCCGGGGTGTTCGCGCCCGCTCCGGGAGATGAGGACATCCACACCGCCGTCGAGCGGCGGGTCACCGAGATCGCCCCGGATGCAGGCGGCAAGATCCACACCGGTCGCAGTCGCAACGATCAAGTCGCCACCGATCTGCGCCTGTGGGTCAAGCACGAACTGCGAGAACTTGCGCAACTCGTTGTGGTTTTTCAGGAGACGCTGTTGGGCCGCGCCGAGTCGGCCGGCGACGCCTACCTGCCGGCGTACACCCACCTTCAACAGGCTCAACCGGTCACGCTGGCCCACCACCTGCTGGCCCACGGTTGGGCGCTGGCGCGAGACGTGGAGCGGATGGTGCAGACCCTTGATCGGGTCGATGTGTCACCGCTGGGCGCGGGCGCGCTGGCAGGTTCGTCGCTTCCACTCGATCCCGAGCGGACAGCGGAACTTCTCGGGTTCGGCGCCGTATTCGACAACTCGCTCGATGCGGTGAGCGACCGTGACTTCGTCGCCGAGGCGCTGTTCGACCTGGCCCTGCTCGGGGTGCATCTCAGCCGGATCGGCGAAGAGCTGATCCTGTGGAGCAGCGCCGAGTTCGGCTTCGTCACCCTCGACGACGGGTTCAGCACCGGCTCCTCCATGATGCCGCAGAAGAAGAACCCAGATATTGCTGAACTCGCCCGCGGCAAGGCTGGAAGGTTGATCGGTCACCTCACCGGATTCCTGACCACGCTGAAGGGCCTGCCGCTCACCTACAACAAGGATTTGCAGGAAGACAAGGAGCCGCTATTCGACGCCTGCGACACGGTCAGACTCACCCTTCTCGCTCTCGATGGAATGGTGTCGACCCTCATATTCCAAACCGAAGCGATGGCCGCCGGCGCCGACAATCCATTCGCTGCTGCCACCGACCTCGCTGAGTACCTGGTCAACAACGGCATGCCCTTCCGGTCGGCGCATCACGTAGTGGGCGCACTGGTTCGAGCCGCACTGGCCGGTGAAGGCTCCTTACCCGAACTCGTCAGCGCCGATCCTGATCTCGGCCCCGAGGCCGCCCGACTCATGGAGCCGGGTGCGTCGGTGGCCAACCGGACGACCCGTGGAGGCGGCGGTCCGGCGCCCACCGCCGCGGAGCTGGAACGCTTCGGTGCCTCCGTCGCCTCGGCGAAGCAGGATCTACGTCTCTAGAGTCACGCCAACGCTCGATCGAGCGAGTCGCTGAGTGATCGGACCCGCTCGGCCTGACTGACCATGATGAACTCGTCGAGTTGGAAGGCGAGATCGGGCCGGTCTCGCTTGGCCACTTCGTACTCCTGCCGAGTGAGCTTCAGAACCCGTACGTCGGTTTCAGCCACGACGTCAGCGGTCCTGGGGCCGCCGGTGAGCATGCCGATTTCTCCGACCAGGCTCCCGGTCCCGAAGCTGCGCAGGCGATAGCGGGTTCCGTGGGCGTCGGTGCGCATCGCGCTCAGGTGGCCGTGTTCAATGATCAGCAGTTCGTCGCCGAGTTCACCCTGTCGCATCAGCACGTTTCCAGCGGGCGCCGTGACCACGGTGAACAGAGCCCGCACCGCGTCGTTGAGGTCGAGGCCACGAGACGCGTCGGCATCGGATGTTTCGGTCCGCTCGAGCTGTATCTGCTCGATGTATTCAAACGCGTCGTCGGGATCGGCGAACCAGTGCACGTTCGCGTTCGAGTCCAGATCCAACGCAGCTTGAAGAGATGGCTCGACGCCGGCGAACACGAACTGAGCGCCGGCGTCCACCGCCAGTTCAACCGACTGCTGAATGAGGCCATAGCCGGATGTGTCGACGCCGGTGGCTTGGCTCATGTCAACCATCACCACGTCCATGCTGACGGCTGAATCGAGTCGCGCTCGCAGCTGATC
>JABDJU010000122.1 GCA_013003325.1 Acidimicrobiales bacterium | reverse complement strand
GCGCTGCGGCGCGGTGATCTCATCAGCGCAATGATCCATGAGGCGAACAAGACCTTTGCCGAGGCCGATGTCGAAGTGTCTGAGGCGGTCGACTTCGCCCGCTGGTACGGCGATCGAGCGACCGAGCTCGACGACCACCCCAATCTTCGCTTCGAACCCCTCGGCGTCGTAGCCGTCGTTCCTCCGTGGAACTTCCCGGTGGCGATTCCGGCGGGAGGGGTGCTGGCATCCCTGGCGGCCGGCAACACCGTGATCCTCAAACCGGCCCCCGAGACCCCCCGGTGTGCTGAGATTGTGGCCGAAGCGTGCTGGGCGGCGGGAGTCCCAACCGATGTCGTGGCCTACCTGCGAACGCCCGACAGCGACGTCGGCCGAAGGCTGGTGGTCAAAGCCGACGCCGTGGTCCTCACCGGGTCGACCGACACCGCCGATCTGTTCCGGTCGTGGAAGCCCGACCTACGGCTCTTCGCCGAAACCAGTGGCAAGAACGCCATGATCATCACACCCCATGCCGATATCGATCTGGCGGTGGCCGACCTCGTGCGATCGGCGTTCGGTCACAGCGGCCAGAAGTGCTCAGCTGCCAGCCTCGCCGTGCTGGTCGGCGATGTCTACGAGTCACCCCGGTTCCGTCGCCAGCTCATCGACGCGGTCAACAGCATCGAGGTCGGACCCTCCACCGCGATCTCGACCACCATGGGCCCCTTGATTGCCGAGACCCCGAATGAACGCCTGGCCAGGGGGTTCAGTTCTCTCGACCCGGGTGAATCGTGGCTGGTGGAGCCGCGAGAGTTTCAGCCCGGGTTGTGGTCGCCCGGGGTGCGTGATGGCGTTGCTCCCGGCTCGTGGTTCGCCACCAACGAGTGTTTCGGACCGGTTCTGGGGCTCGTACCGGCGACCGATCTCGACGACGCGCTCGAGATCGTGAACTCGAGCAAGTTTGGTCTGACCGGCGGGATCCACAGCCTCGATCCGGAAGAGGTGAACCGATGGACCGAACGGGTGGAGGTAGGCAACGGGTACGTCAACCGGCACATCACCGGCGCCATCGTGCAGCGTCAGCCCTTCGGTGGGTGGAAGCGGTCGAGTGTCGGCCCCGGGGCCAAGGCCGGTGGCGTCAATTACGTAGCCCAGCTCGGCCAGTGGATCGTTGAAACCGATGATGGAACCGACGATTACGTCGACGCGTGGCGAGCTCACTTCTCGGTCGAACACGACGACACCGGTCTGTTCTGTGAGTCGAACACCTTCCGCTACCGGCCGCTCGCCGCGGTGGCGTTGAGAATCGGGGCGACCGCCCGGCCCGCCGACATCGAACGGGTCCGGGCCGCAGCCCGTGTCGCCGGCGTGCGATTGGTGGAGTCGCACCACGGGTCCGAATCGCAGGAACAGTTTGCTGCCCGCCTGGGCTCGCTCGGTGTCGAGCGGGTTCGGGTTGTTGGGGAGGCGCCGTCCGATGAGATGCGCACAGAAGCGAACCGATCGGGCGTTCACCTGGCATGTGGTCCGGTGACCGGGGTCGGTCGGATCGAGTTACAGAACTACGTTCGGGAACAGTCGATCAGCCGGACCCTTCACCGGTTCGGGAATCTCGTGCAAATCTGATCGTCGACTGCGCCGACCGGGTTAGAGCGGGTAGGTCACTCCGGTCATCGACTCGGACACTTCCCACAAACGTCGTTGGGTCTCGGTGTCGTGGGAGGCGCTGTTCGACTTCACGATCACAGGGTGGCCCTGGAACTCCATGAAGCCATCGGGACCGTAGTACTGGCCGCCGGTGGCGTCGGGATCGGTGGCGGCACGAAGGGTCGACAACGCACCCATCGCCGAGGATTGCACCATCCGCTGGAAAAACGGCCGCACGCGGTCCGCCCCCGGGATGTGGCGGGCAAGTTCTGAGTCGGAGCCGCCCGGATGGGCGGCCAGAGCGATGGCCTTGGAACCGGCGGCCTCGAGACGTCTCTGAAGCTCGTAGGTGAACAACAGGTTGGCCAGCTTGGACCGCCCGTAGGCGGCGATCCGGTTGTACTTGCGTTCAGCATTCAGGTCGTCGAAGTCGATCCGGGACAGAATCCGATGCCCGACGCTGCTGACCGTCACGATCCGGGATCCCTCGACCCCGGCGAGTCGATCGATCAGCTGACCGGTGAACGCATAGTGGCCGAGGTGATTGGTGCCGAGTTGCATCTCGAACCCATCAGCGGTCGACTGCTTCGGCGTATACATGACGCCGGCGTTGTTGATGAGCAGATCGATGCTGTCGTAGGTGCCGCTCAGTTCGGCCGCGGCCCGAGCGATCGACTCGAGTGAAGCCAGGTCGAGCTGCTGAAGCTCGAGGTCGGCATCGGGCTGTTCGGTCTTGATGTCGTCGACCGCGGCTGCGCCCTTGTCGAGGTTTCGAACCGCCAAGACGACCTTGGCACCCTTTCTGGCCAGCTCCCGCGCCGTTTCCAGGCCCAGGCCCGAGTTGGCTCCGGTCACCACCGCGAGGCGGCCGTTTTGGTCGGGGATGTTGGCTGATGTCCATTTGGTGTCGTTGCTCACTGCGTCTATTCCTCGTGTGTCGACAGTCTGTGGTGCAAACCTACTCAGCGACCTCGGCGGTCCCTCCCCGGGCCGCGGTGGTGCGAAGGGTCTACA
>JABDJU010000121.1 GCA_013003325.1 Acidimicrobiales bacterium | reverse complement strand
CTTGCTCCACCCGCTTCATGAACAGGTCGGGGATCCAGTTGGCCAGGTTGAGGTTGTGGGTGCGGCGGGCGTGGTCGCCGGTGTTGTCGCGCAGCTCGAGGAAGTCTTCGACGTCGGCGTGCCAGGTTTCGAGATACACACAGGCAGCGCCCTTGCGCCGTCCGCCCTGGTTGACCGCCGACACCGACGAGTCGAGGGTGCGGAGCCAGGGCACGATGCCGTTGGAGAGGCCGTTGGTGCCCTTGATCAGGCTGCCGGTCGAGCGGACCCGGTGCCAGGCCACCCCGATGCCGCCGGCGAACTTCGAGAGGCGGGCGATGTCGGTGTAGCGCTTGTAGATGCCCTCGAGGCTGTCTTCTGGCGAATCGAGCAGGTAGCAGCTCGACATCTGGGGGTGGGTGGTGCCGCTGTTGAACAGGGTGGGGCTCGACGGGAGGTACGACAGCGACGACATGAGGTCGTAGAACTCGATCGCCTCGTCGGCGTCGAGCGACAGCCCGCAGGCGACCCGAAGGAAGAAGTACTGCGGGGTTTCGATCACCAGCCGTGATTCTGGGTGGCGCAGCAGGTAGCGGTCGTACACCGTGCGCAGTCCGAAGAACTCGAAGCTCCGGTCGCGGTCGCTGTTGATCGCGGCGTTGAGCGCCGGTGCGTTGGCTTCGACGAAGGTCATCACCTCGTCGGACACCAGACCGAGTTGATGGCCCACGGTGATCGATTCGGAGAACCACGGGATCTTCTGGTTGCGAACCTCTTTGTCGATCACCGTGGCCAACAGGCGCGAGGCCAGCCGTGAGTAGCCGGGCTCTTCGACGATCAGGCCGGCGGCGGTGCGGATCGACAGTTGGTCGAGCTCGGCGGTGGTGGCCCCGTCGGCCAAGCCCGAAATGGTACGGGTGGCCACCCGCATTGGATCGACGCCGAAGAGGCCCTCGGAAGCCTTGGCGATCGCGTTGACGATGCGGTTGATATCGACCGGTTCCAGCGAGCCGTTGCGTTTGCGGACCCGCATGCGGGGGGTGGGGTCGACGGAAATGTCATCGCCGGCGATGCCCTCTCCCGCAGTGGTTGTGTCGTCGATCAGTGTCACTCTGTGCTCCCTTTTGTGCCTGTGTTTCCCAGTTGGCTGACCCACTAGATATGGTGTCTCTAGCGCTGAGCCTGCGATTTCACCCCACATGTTGTGGTGACCGGCTTGGAATTACAGCATTGAAGTTACACAGGCGCAACCCCTTCGAGCAGAGAATCTGAGGGTTTCGAAAGCGCCGCCTGCTGACCAGCAGTTTTACCCAAGATTCGCTGCGCGCTAACAAAAGTTTGCGACTTCCGGCCGGTTTCGAGCGTCCTAGCAGGACAGAACATCGCCCACCCAGAAGGATGTTTGTTTCGATGTCCGCAGTTTCTGCAGCACGCGCCGCCGATTCGTTCTCGCGAGCGAGCGAGTTGGCCCGCCGCCTCCGCCGCCGCAAGGCCCTCCACGCCTGCCTCGGCGAGGCCGCCCACCAAGACTGGCACCGGTTCGCCGCCACCAACGGCGTGAGCCTCAACGCTGTCCTGGAGTCGCTGGCCATCGAGCTCAATCGCGACGATGCCCCCAACGGAACAGTCGATCTCGCCGTGATCATCGACCGATCCCGAGCCATCGACCTGCTGCGCGATCGAGGGTGAGCTCAAGGGGACCGTGGTGAAGCGGTGCGTCTACTCGGTCAGGGGCAACTCGACCACGAAACCGTCGAGGTTGCCGAGGAGCGCATCGAAGATGAGGAACTCGCCATTTGGGTTGAGTGGAACCCCAGACCATACGCCCGGGCCCACCGGATCCAGCGACGTGTAGCGCCATTCCGAACCGTCCGATGACCAGCTGACGGCCAGGCCGGTCGGGTTGCCGGTCACCGGCCCAGTAGTGGCCAGCGCGGTCCTGAACTCCTCGTCGGTCACCTCGACGACCACCTCACCCGTCCTGGGAGCAAGGATCAGGATGTTGTTTCGGTGATCGATCAGGATGTTGTCCTGCGGACCGCTGAAGTCTTCGTAGTCCTCGATGAACACCTCGTCATCCCGGTACACCGTCACCGTGCCATCGTCGAACCACTCGAACCGAAAGTCGCCCTCGCGGTAGGTGACCATGTTCCGGCTCACCAGGACTGTCGGTTCCTCGCCCCACACAACCGCCGCCCCGCCGGTTGTGCCGAAGACGCTGACGGGTACGGTGCGCTCATCGGGCTTTGGGAAGTCGCGATAGGAGCTGCCTCCGTCGAGCGACATCTCGATGCCGGAAGCACTGTCGGGCTTGGTGCCCACGATCCAGTCGCCGTTTTCGACCAGGACCTGGCGGGGAAGATCGGTTCGATCCCATGTGCGGTCCGACGTGAGCCGCCAGGTCTCGAACCCGTTGGGACCCCCACGCAGGCCGTATACCGCACCGTCGATGGAGCTCAGCGTCGGGGGGACGAAGTAGGTCGTGTTGGCCCGGCCCGGCCCGGCGAGTTCCCGGATCTCCCCGTCCGGCGAGACCTCGAGGATCGCAAAGGCGCTGCCTTCGAGCGGGACCACATCGTTGCCCGTGACGAACATCTCGTACTGATCGGCTGAGAGACCGAGCTCATCGCGCCCGAAATCCTCTTGGGCCAGTTCACCGACGACATCGGGACCCACCGAGTAGGGACCGAACCTTGTCTCGGTGAAGGTTGCTCGGACGACACGGTCGCGCGGGCCAACGAGACCCAGCTCACGGGCCGGTGTGGTCAGATCGATTTCGGAGCTGTACGAGACACCGACCAGAACGGTTCCGTCACCGGCGATAGCGAGCGAATCGGCCATCGGGAACTGGGTGATCGAAGCCTGGCCGGACGCCTCGGGTTCAAAGGTTGTCGACTGCCACGTGCTCCCGCGGTCTTCGCTGACCAGGATCACCAATCGTGACGCCAGGGTGGTGGCGGTCAGCGACTCCACCGACGGTTGAGGGGTGGCTGTGTCACCTCCGACCACTACCCACCGCTCGGTGCTGAAGTCGGCGATGGCGTCGCTGACCGGCAGGGAGGCGACTTCAATCCAGTCTGAACCGTTGTCGCTGATCAGGATCTCGGTCGGCGAATCGGGGTCTGACCCGCGGAGGGCGACGACCCCTACTGGATCGAGGGGTGTGAGCCGGTCGGTTCCCTCGGGGATCTGCACGGGGCTGAGGATTGGTGAGGAAACGAACGACGCCGGTTCCAGCAGCTCGGGCTCACCTCCGCCGCCGGCCAGCTGAATCACGCCTAATCCCACGATGACGGAGAGAATGGCTGCAGCCGCAACCAAGGCTCGGCGTGATCGTGGCTCGGCCGCAGTTGTCGTGACCACTTGACCCTCAGCGTTGAGAATCGACAGCGGCGCGGCGGGGGGGCTCGACGGCTGGCTCTCGGCTTCGACGAGCGCGGCCAGCTGTTCCCTCCAGTCGGGGCCGAACGTCGGCGCGCCGCCCTGGGTGAACAGGGTGCGAAGAACGGTCTCTTCGCGGTCGGTGAACTCGGTTTCAGGCATCGTCGGACTCCTCGGCAACAATGGAAAGGGCAGCCCGTTTGGCTCTCGTCAGGCGGCTGCTCACGGTCTTGGGCGACAGGCCGGTGCGGCTGGCGATCTCTTCGAGCGACTGGTCGAGCATGTACCGAAGCACAAGCACCTGTCGGTGTTCCTCGGTCAGCCGGCCGAGAACTCGCTGAAGCAGATCCGTGGTAGCGGCCCCATCCTCTGGGCCCGCTGCGACCCGGGCGGTTGAGAAGAGGCGCAGGCGCGATCCACGTTTCTGGTGTCGAACGAGTGGATCGACGATCCGGCTCGCGGTTACCCGACGAGCGATGCTCGCCATCCACGTGCACGGTCCCGAGGAACCGGTGTAGCTCGACGCCGACCGCCAGATCTCCAGCAGCGACTGGTTCTGGGCGTCCTCGAAGTGGTCGCTTGATCGAGCGATTCCCCCGATGGCGATGGCGGCGACGATCTGAGGTTCGCAGGCGGCGATGAGGTCCATGAGATCGTCGATCGAACCGCGACGAGCCGCATCGATGAGTTGGGCTGACCCGGTCATGTCGTCATCAACGTCGTCGGATCATCTGGCGTTGTCCCCATGTGGGTTAGTGCAACCGAACCCACGACTTCCTCCCCATCTGCACGAATGTTCCCCAGACAGCGTCCGGAGCGAGCGTTTGTCCAGTGTTGCATTCGAGATGAATCGGATTCAGCTGCCTCGCAGATACCCAACTCCGGCGCCGAGCAGGCCAGCTCCGGCGACCAGGGCGAAGCTGTTCGAGCCTGTGACCGCAACCAGTGTTGCTCCGGCGAGGGCTCCCACGACAACCCCTACCCGGGCGCCGACGGCTTGGTCGAGTGCGTGCTCGCTCGGTGGTGCTTCGACCTCGGCCGGCTCGGGGGTCGCCAGATCATGGTCCGAGGCGAGGTAGTAGCTGGCCGCCAACTGACTGAGAAGAGCGATCAGGAACAGCGGCACGGCGACCGTCGGAAGGATCTCCGAATCGGGGTTTCCCGGTCGGGGCTGGGCGAACTGGAAGAACGTATCGATGGCCGGGACGACCAAGATGAGGGCCACACCGAGGGTGGCGGTCGCCGGCGCCAACCACGACCAGCCGTCGTGCTGCTCGCCTGAGGGCCTGAGGAGCACGGCGAGGGCGCCGGTCAACGACGGCCACAGGAACAGATAGGCCATTCCGGGGGCGGCGATGGCCGCCACTGCCCCCAGAACCCACCACGCCAGCAATGCCGCCTCGATCGAGCCCCGCAGCGCCTTCCATCCCAAGCCCGTAGCGGCGGCGATCAGGGCGGCCAGCCACACCAGGTAGAGGTAGCTTTCGCCCGCCCCCATCGTGTTGCGCCACCCCGCCAGGGGGATCCAAACAATCGTGAGCACCAGGGAGATCGCGATGGCCGTAGCCAGCACCCTCAGAGAATTGACGAGGAGCGTGCCGATCGGTTCCCTGTGGTTGTAGGCCGCCCAGGCCAACACGATCAGGTTCACCGCCGCCAGCTGCAGCGTCCACCAGTTCGAATACCGCACCAGATGGAATCGGCCGACCGTGAAGAAGGTCGAGCCGCCGTCTTCTACCAGGCTGTCTAGGTCCGCGGCGGCCATGTGGCGCACCAGGGCCAGCGTGTTTGTGCCGTGGGCGTGCAAGGTCTTTGGACTCACCGTGTCGGGAGTGTCAGCGGCGGTGTGATACATCGACGAGCCCCGGGCGTACACGAACTCGACGCCGGGGATGTCGGCGTCCCTGAATGGTGCAAAATCGGTATTGGAGCCTCCGATCAGGTTGGTGGTCTCGGTTAGGAACGAATAGGCGACCGGCACCGGAACCGCCTCCTGATACGCCTCCATCACCGAACTCTGGGGTCCGTGGATGTCGCTGACGAGCGATGGCCCCGAGGGTCCGATCGCCTCGAGGTTCACCACGAAGCCGATCTCCTGGGCCCACGGGTGTGATCGCACGAACGCGGTCGATCCGAATCGAGGCGCCGGCTCTTCGCCGTCGGTCAGGACGACCACCACATCGTTGCGCAGGGGTTCGTCGGCCAGGACGGCCCGTGCCGTCTCGAGCGCGATGGCTACCCCTGACGAATTGTCGTTGGCCCCGGGCGTCTGCGGCACGGTGTCGAAGTGGGCGACAATTGCCACCGCCCCGGTTGACGCCGTCCCGGAGATTCGGGCCAGCACATTGGTCACCTCGACGGTCCGGTTGGGCGAACCGTAGTAGTCGGGTGCGGTGATCGTCTGGGTCTCGGGTTCCAGGCCCAGCTCGATCAGCTCGTCCACCAGGTAATCGCGAACGTCCGCGTTGGCAGCGCTGCCGATCGGGTGCGGTCGCCGGGCCAGCAGTTCGATGTGAGCTTGGGCTCGATCGAGACCGAACTGTCCGGTGGTCGGGTCCTCTTCGATCGATGCTGCGAGCAGGGGAGCGATACCGACCCCGAGCGCGGTGGTGAGACCGACCACGAATAGGGACCGGGCGACGATCTCGGATCGAGGGGCGAGGGCTGAGCCGGCAAGGATCACGCCGAGCCACAACGTGACGGCGACGATCAACATCACTGCGAGGCTGCCTCCCAACCAGCGCGCTGGGTAGAGGAGTACGTCACTGACGGCCCGAGCCGAGCCGATACCGTGATCAGGTGGTCGAGAATCGCATCACCGGCGGGCTCAACGCAGCTCAACTGGACGCTGTCACCCACATCGGCGGACCACTCCTGGTCATCGCCGGCGCCGGCTCGGGCAAGACCCGGGTGCTCACCCGGCGCATCGCCTGGTTGATCGACGAGGGCGCCTCACCGTTCGAGATACTGGCCATCACCTTCACCAACAAGGCGGCCGGCGAGATGAAGCACCGGGTACAGGAGCTGGTGGGACCGGTGGCCCAGAAGATGTGGGTGTCCACATTCCACTCGGCCTGTGTGCGAATCCTTCGCCGTGATGGCAAGGCCCTCGGCTATCCGAGCGGCTTCACGATCTACGACCAGGCCGACGCCGTGCGCCTGACCGGGTATGTGATTCGCGACCTCGGGCTCGATTCCAAGCGGTTCAACCCCCGCGCCATACACGCATCGATCTCCTCGGCCAAGAACGAAGGGCTCGGGCCGGTCGAATTCGCCGACAGCGCTCAGCACATCGCCGCCAAGAAGACCGCCGACATCTACCTCGAGTACCAGCGCCGCCTCGAACAGGCCGGCGCCATGGACTTCGACGACCTGTTGTTGAACACCACCAAGCTGTTCCGCAAGGAACCAGAGATCCTGGCCCACTACCAGCAGCGCTTCGGCAACCTCCTCGTCGACGAATACCAGGACACCAACGCCGTGCAGAACGAGATGGTGCTCAAGATCGGATCCGAGCACCGTCAGGTCACGGTGGTCGGCGACGACGCCCAGAGCGTGTACGGGTTCCGGGGCGCCGACATCCGCAACATCATGCAGTTCGAGGAGGCGTTTCCCGATACCTCGGTGGTGCTGCTCGAACAGAACTACCGCTCCACCCAGAACATTCTGAGCGCTGCCAACGCGGTGATCGCCAACAACTTCGGCGCCCGCCCCAAAAACC
>JABDJU010000118.1 GCA_013003325.1 Acidimicrobiales bacterium | reverse complement strand
TGTAGACCGGAGCCGAACAGCCCTCGATGTAGTGGACCTTCGACCCCTCGTCGGCGATGATCAGGGTGCGCTCAAACTGACCCATGTTCTCCGCGTTGATGCGGAGGTAGGCCTGCAGCGGATCGCTGACATGGACTCCGGGCGGCACGTAGATGAACGAACCGCCGCTCCACACGGCGGTGTTGAGCGAAGAGAACTTGTTGTCGTTGGCCGGGATCACCTTTCCGAAGTACTGCTTCACCAGCTCGGGGTGATCGCGCAGAGCGGTGTCCATGTCGCAGAAGATGACGCCCTGACGCTCGAGGTCTTCCCGATTGCGGTGGAAGACGACTTCGGACTCGTACTGGGCGGTGACTCCGGCGAGGTACTTGCGCTCGGCCTCGGGAATCCCGAGCTTTTCGTAGGTGTCCTTGATGGCGTCGGGCAGGTCGTCCCAGCTGTCGACCTGACCTTCGGTCGGCTTGATGTAGTAGTAGATGTCGTCGAAGTAGATCTCCGACATGTCGCCACCCCAGGTCGGCATCGGCCGCTTGTCGAAGTGACGGAGGGCCTTGGTCCGCTTCTTGAACATCCAGTCGGGCTCGCCCTTCATCCACGACATCTCTTTCACGATGTCGAGATTCAGCCCCCGCTTGGGCTTGAACACATAGTCCTCTTCGTCACTCCACCCCAGCTTGTACTTGCCGAGGTCGAGGTTTTCACCGGTCACGGTCATGCGATCACTCCTGAAGCGAACAGAGGGATTTCTCCTACCTGGATTGTAACAATTCAAACGGGCAATGCGGGAAGCCGGGCACAAGCTGCTTCTAGGATTCCGCCGGTATGGCCCGAGAAGATCACCGCAGTTACGAAGCGGCTGAGACGTTAGACGAGGGAATGTTGCCGGTCGGAGAGGGTCACACCATTCACTGGAGCGTGTCCGGTCATTCAGGCGGAAAGCCTGCCGTGCTCCTTCACGGCGGGCCAGGAGGCGGATCGTCGCCCCATCATCGTCGGATGTTCGATCCGGCCAGGTACATGATCGTTCAGTTCGACCAGCGCAATTGTGGTCAAAGCACGCCCCACGCCGGACAACCGACTGTCGACCTGTCGGCCAACACCACCCAACACCTGATCGGCGACATCGAAAGGCTCCGCACCATGCTCGGCATCGATCGCTGGATGGTATGGGGCGGATCGTGGGGATCAACCCTGGCAGTGGCCTATGCCCAGGCCCATCCCGACGTCGTGACCGAGGTGATGCTGACGGCGGTGTGCAGTACCAACCGGGTCGATGTCGAGTGGACCACCCGGATCATGGGTCGGGTCCTGCCTCGGCCGTGGCAGGCATTTCGCGATCACCTGCCACCCGATCGCCGAGATGGCAACCTGCCCGAGGCCTATCACGAGTTGTTGATGGATCCCGATCCCGAGGTTCACAACGCGGCGGCTCTTGCCTGGTGCCGATGGGAAGACCACCACATGGGGTTGGCCGGCGGCTTCGATCCGGGCCTCACCAAGGCCGATCCGGAGTTCCGCCTCTGCTTCGCCCGCCTGGTAACCCACTACTGGGCCCACGCAGCGTTCATGGGGGAACATCAGCTGCTCGACAACGCATTCAAGCTCGACGACATCCCGCTGTTCATGGCGCACGGCCAACTCGACATCAGCTCTCCGGTCGACTTCCCGGTAGCGATGGCCGACGCTGTGACGGGTGCCGAACTGCTCATCGCCGGCCGGGACGGACACGGAGGGGCCGAAATGTCCGAGTGGGCCGTCTCGATCACCGATCGGCTGGCCGACCGATCGTAGCTTCTGGCTAGTCGATTCGCCTGAGATTCTTGCGATAGAAGTCGACCCGATTCAGGTAGGCCTCGGCGCTGGTCCTGATCATCTCGCGGCTCGCCGCATCGGGTCGGATTTTGGCGGGAATGCCCAGCGCCAACGCACCGGAGGGCACCTCGGTGTCGTTGGTGACAACGGCGTTGGCCCCGACGAGGGCCCACGATCGCACGATCACCCGGTGGAGTACCACCGAGCCGTTGCCGACCAGGGCATTGTCTTCGATCCTGCACCCTTCGAGGTGGACGATGTGGCCGATCGTGCAGTTGTTCCCCACTGTCGTCGGACTCTCCTCGATGGTGTGGAGCACGGTGCCGTCTTGAATCGAGGACCTCTCCCCTATATAGATCGGACCGTCGTCGCCCCGCAGCACAGCCTGTGGCCAAATCGAGCTGTAGGAGCCGATGTGGACGTTGCCGATGATGGTGCAGTCCGGATGGATGAACGCATCCCCCGAGATCGTTGGTTCATCGGAGCCGAGCGCGTAGATCGCCATGTCGAAAGGCTAGAAGCCCGGGGTCGAAGTCGGCGCTCCTAAACGCCTATGCCGAATCGGATGTCGAGCACGAGCGCGTTGACGCTGAGCAGCACCAGTGCCGCCAACGTCACGTACGCCAGCGGTTCGAGCGAGGCGACATTCACCGTGACCGATCGGTCTCGCTGCACCAGCTGTCGCAGTTTCTCGACCACCGTGACCGCAGCATGGGAACCATCGAGCGGAGGCAACGGGAGGAGATTGACGAAACCGACCGCAGCGTTCAAGATGCCGAACCACAACAGACTCACTGCGAGGCCGGTATCGACCGCGTATTGCGTGATCTCGGCCTGGGCCAGCGGCGACACGAAGCGACTGGGCACATCGGCATCGGCCGCTCCCTCCGCGAACATGGCCCCGACGTAGGTTTCCGGATTCGTGACGAAACCCCACAGCGCTACGGCGGTGCCGTCGATCACCTGCCAGAGATAGCGAAATCCCTCGACCCAGCCGAAGCTACCGGTTTCGATGTAGCGGGCGAGGGAGAACGCCAACACCGCCAGTGCGATGTTGGCGAAGGGGCCGGCCAGGATCGTCGCCAACCGGCCAAGGTGGCTGGCCGCCCGATAGGTGTCGGCCTCTTCAATCCCCTCGGGGAGCTCGGAGGTCGGCGTCATTCCCCAAAGCTTCACGTAGCCGCCCAGGAACGCCGCTTTGAGCCCGTAGCGACAGCCGTTGTAGTCGACACCAACGATCTCAGGACCGAAGCCCCAGTAGAACTCGGTCGGTCGCATTCCAGCTCGCCGGGCACACCACCAGTGACCGGCTTCGTGAACGACAATGATCACGGCGAGAAACGCCAGCAGATACAGGAACTTCTGCGCCCAGATGAACGAAGCCAGGAGGACAGCGGCGGTCGCAAGACCCCAGAAGGGGCTCGCCCTGAAGTTGCTGAAGCCTCTTACGGGAACCGGGATGACGGCAACGCTCACGTGATCACAACCACACTTCACTCATAACGACGAACAAGACGGACACACAAAACCGGCACCCCACGAACATGGGCCAGATGGACTATCTCATCATGCAATTGCCGCCGGCGAAACATCGCCGGGAGACTTCACCTACCCCGGTCAAGCAATGCGGCCATCGAACGATGCTTCAGCCGACGGCGCCGAACGAGCCGTAACGACCGGTGTGGAACACCATCGGCTCCCCCCCGGCGATCGTGTTGAGGTCGAGCACTCGCCCGACGAACAGGTCGTGATCGCCGATCGACACGATGTCGTGTAATTCGCAGTCGACGTAGGCGTTGATTCCGGGGAAGACGGGCGAGCCGGTTGCTGAAGAGGAACTCCACTCCCATCGCGCGAACTTGTCGTCGGCTCGCGATGCCATGTCGGCGCAGAGATCTAGTTGGGCGGGTCCGAGGATGTTCACACAGAATGAGCCGGCTTCCCGCAAGCCGATTCCACTTCCGCTTTGATTGCCGAGGAAGAACCCGACAAGGGGCGGGGCGAGCGAGATCGACACGAAGGATCCGATGGCGACACCGATCGGACCGCTCGAGGCCGTCGCCGTGACGACGGTGACGCCGGTGGGCATGTGGCCCAGCACGCGCCGGTACTCCAACGGGTCGATCGTAGTGCTTTCGGTCTGATCGTCTGCAGGATCGGTCACGACGTTGAGGCTAGTGGTGAGCCGGGCAACCGGCACGGGCGGTTCAGCCCGATGTGAGCTGGAGCCCCTCGTAGGCCGCCATCACCTCGATGCCCTCAGATGCTGCGTCGGCGGCCAGGCGAGCCTCGGTCTCTCTGACCCACTGGTCTGAATGGGAAGGATCGTGGTGGAACAGAACCAGGCGCTTGGCCCCGGCGGCTCTCGCCACTGCGAGGGCGTACTCGGGAGTGCTGTGACCCCAATCGAGCCGATCTGAGAACTCATCGGCGCTGTATTGGGCGTCGTGGATGAGCACGTCGACATCGCGGCACAGCTCGACAACCTCAGCTGGAACTGCGAACGACCCATCGGCGGGCTGCTGGTGGTCGCTGATGTAGGCGACCGACCCGACGGTGTTTTGGAT
>JABDJU010000076.1 GCA_013003325.1 Acidimicrobiales bacterium | reverse complement strand
ACCGTCAGGTGGGTGATGCTGAATGCGAAGTACCTGATGGCTTTCTGGTCGATCGCCGCCTCGTCGTCTTCGACCAGAAGATCGACCGCGCCGTAGATGAACCAGACTCCGATAACGACCGCCGCTACCCCGTAAATCCACCCCAGGTTCGCCACCGGCCACAGCACGATGGTCGCCACGAAGACCAGGACCGAATAGATGAGGATCTGTTGCGCGGTTCGCTTGTGCCCGACCACCGAAGGCAGCATCGGGACCGCTGCGGTGGAGTAGTCGTCTCGATAGCGGATCGCCAGTGCCCAGAAATGGGGCGGGGTCCACAGGAACACGATGGCGAACATGATCCAGGGCGCCCAACCCAACGAGTTGGTGACCGCGGCCCAGCCAATGAGGGCCGGGGCAGCGCCGGCCGCCCCGCCGATCACGATGTTCTGCTGCGACGTCCTTTTCAACCAGATGGTGTACACGAACACGTAGAACAGGCAGGCCGCGAGAGCCAACCCGGCGGCGAGCAGGTTGACCACGACGGCCAGGAACACGACGGCAACCGTTTCGATGGCGATGGCGAACCACAGCGCCTCCCGCGGTTCCACCTCACCGGTCACCAGCGGGCGGTTCGCCGTTCGATCCATTTCCGCGTCGATGTCTCGGTCGATGTACATGTTGAGCGCGTTGGCGCCACCGGCGGACAGCGTTCCCCCGGCAACGGTCGCAATGATGAGCCACAGCGGTGGGAGCCCGTCCTGGGCGACGATCATGGCCGGAACGGTCGAGACGAGGAGCAGTTCGATGATCCGCGGTTTGGTGAGGGCAACAAAGGCCGCAGCGCGGGAGCGGGTGGGAGCGGCTGTCAACATTGCGCTGTGAATCGTACCGCTCCTCGGGCCGATGGCCCCAGGCGCGGATGGGATGGTGCCCGACCTACCGCGTACTATCGGGGCGTGGCCGTTTCGCCTCCTACCTATCGCCGTATCGTGCTGGTCGCCGGGATCATGTTGGCGATCATCATCGTGTCCGGGGCCGCCGTCCGCCTGACCTCCAGCGGGTTGGGGTGTTCGGACTGGCCTACCTGTACCGAAGACTCGCTCGCCCCCGAATGGAGCTTTCACGGTTGGGTCGAGTTCGGCAACCGGCTGTTCACAGGAGTCGTGTCCGCCGCCGTGGCCGCCGCCGTTCTGGCCGCCTACCTGCGCCGACCCCGGGACCGGCGGCTGATCGTGCTCGCCTGGGGATTGGTCATCGGCGTGGTGGCTCAGATCCTGGTGGGGGCACTGGTGGTCATTCTCGAGCTGTCCCCGATTTCGGTCACCGCTCACTTCCTGATCTCGATGGGCCTCATGGCCAACGCAGTGCTGCTCTATCGCACCGCCGACCCCGACCGGGCCGAGCCGGTGGAACGCAACCCGCTCTCGCTCATCCACTTGACCCTCGGGCTGGCTGTTTTGGTGACCGGAACCGTGGTCACCGGCACGGGACCGAACAGCGGCGATGCTCGAGCCGATCGGCTGCCCTTCGACCTCTCGGCCGTCGCCCGGATCCATAGCGTGACGGTCTGGGTCTTCGTCGCCGCCACCGTTCTGTTGGCGTACCGGCTCCATCAAAGTGGACGCTTCGGCATACCGATTCAGGCCCTGCTGATGTCAGCACTGGCCCAGGGGGCGATCGGCTACGCCCAATACTTCGCCGGGGTCCCCCCCTGGCTGGTGCAGCTCCATGTCGTCGGCTCGATCGCGGTGTGGTGCACCACGGTATGGGTCTACCTGTGGCTCCGCGAGATTCCCGGCACCGCCGGCACCATCGCCCCCCAACGCCGGAGCGTCCCCGCATGACAATGCCTATGGAGACCACCGAAACCACCACCGATTCCGAGGTGGACACCGAGCATCCGTGGCAGGTCCTGGTGTGGAATGATCCGATCAACCTGATGTCGTATGTCACCCTCGTGTTTCAGAAGTTGTTCGGTTACAGCCTTGAAAAAGCCACCAAGTTGATGTTGGACGTTCACGAAAAAGGGCGGGCGGTCGTGAGCAGCGGCACGCGAGCCGAAGCCGAGGCCGATGTACACAAACTGCATGCTCACGGCCTCTGGGCCACGATGGAAAAGACCGAGGGCTAGTTCGTGCTCATCACTCGAATCGACACCGACCGCTTCATCTTCGACGTACCGGCGGTGCTGCGTGACACGGTGATTGATCTCGCCCGGCAGCTCGACGAAGAACTGGAGAGCGACAACCCCGGTCTCCACCGGCTCTTTCCCACCGCCTACGCCGACGACCCCGAGAGGGACGCCGGCTACCAGGTGCTGGCCCGAGGTGAACTGATCGACGGGCGCCGTACCTCCCTGACCACCGTCATCGAGACCGCCGAAGCCGACGAGTTCGACGGCGACACGCTCGACGCATGGATGAGGGTGGTGAACGACCTACGCCTCGTGCTGGGAACCAACCTGAACGTGAGCGAAAGCGTCGATTGGTCTCCGCCGCCCGAACTCGAGTCGATGTACGTCGTGTACCAGTGGCTCAGCATTCTGCTCGGCCATATCGTCGAAGCCCAGCTCCCGGACGAGATAGACCTCGACATCGATCCGGATTGACTCCCGGCGAGGTGGTGCTATCGGTGCTTGGCTCGGCTGATGCCGGCCTGTTTCAGAACCGCGGCATCGACACCGAGCTCGCGAAAGGCGGCATAGGAAATGCCTCGCCGCTCGGCGTAGTCGCGAGCAACCCCGATGAACTCCTTTTCCAGAGCTTCGATATCGACGACATTGTCGAATGACGTCAGTTCCTCGGTGAGGTCGATACGTTCTTGGACCAATTCAAGCTTGTGAAGAGCCTTGGCTGACTCGAGCTCGGCCTCGATAGCCGAAATGCGCTTGGAGACGCTCTCCTTTGTCCGCTTGCGGCCCCGCTTGGGCTTCACAGCTTCGAGGCCTTCGAGGTAGTTCCTGACAACCCGTCCCTGCTTTCGACCGATGCTCAGGGCTTCTTTGTGGTCATCCGACATCGGCTTGCGCGTCTTGGCCATTGGCGAAGTATAGGAAGCGCATATCGCCATTGCGGCAAACGGCGTTTACGCACATTAGGCCTGGAATCTGCTGAGCTTCTTGTTGTCGAGGACCGTGATGCCGCCCCGATGGGTTTCTATGGCACCGGACACACGCAGGCGTCTGAGGCACCGAACCGTTGCCTCGCGGCTGGCGCCAACCCACGCCGCCAGTTCGCTCTGGGTGAGTTCAATCTCGTCACAACCGCTTTCGATAGCGATGGCGTCGAGTCTTCGGCTGATACGGCATGCAAGATCGTCGGACCGGTCAACACACATGCGGATCGTGAGCCTGAACCGGGTGGCGATGGCCTCGAGCTGATCTTCGGCAACGTCGGGCAACTCGACGACCATTCGAAAGTACTGTGGGCGCGAGAGCTTCCATGCAAGGACGTGGTTACGAGCGACTGCGCTGAATTCTCTGGGTCCCTGGTCGAATGCTGACAGCAGGCCGATCATCTGATCCGGGCCGATCAGGGCGAGGAGAATAGGCTTGCCCGAGCCGCTTTCAGCGAGGGCCTTGACCTCACCCGCTTCAATCGCATACACGTGGTCGGCGCGTTCGCCTTCTCGCATCAAACGATCGCCTCGAACGAACTCGACTGCGCGACCCTCGCGCTTGGTCCAGCGCCACGCTTCAGTATTGAGAGCAGGTTTCACCTTCGTCACCCCATCCCTGTCCCATTGTCGCAGTCGGACAGCCCTTTGCCTAGAGATTCGCTGTCGGAGGCCTACTTGACAAAGCTGGGATTATCGGTGCCGAACACCTCGAGCCACGCAGCTGGCTCCTGAACGAGAGGGATGTGATCCTGCTTGGTCACAACTGCCGGGGCCGACGTCGCAAGGTCGGGTACGCCCAGGAATTCTCCGGTGTCAGCCGTTGCGACAGCGGCCGAGATCGACGGCGCACCAAGGTCAAACGCACCGAGGAACTCTCCTGTATCGGGCACAACCGCCGGGGCGAGGAATGACGGATTGTCGGTGCCAAACGCCCCCAACAAGTCAACAGGCTCGGTCGCAGGGATTCCGATTACGAGAGGGATGTGATCCTGTTTGGTCGCGACCGTCGAGCCGGACCACTCAAGCGCAGCGATGGCTTGCTTGGTTGGCTCGACGATCGGTGTCGAGGACGCCTCGCCAATCTGGATCGCCGGTGTCGAGTTGTTCGCTTGCTGAACGACTACCACTGTGGCGAGCGCGAGCGCTAGCGCGCCGAGGCCCGAGAAAAGAACCATCGTCTTGTGTCGCTTCCAGTCTTCGGCATGAGGAAGGTGCAGGTGCGGTGCGTGAAACGTGATGGCCATGAGGTGCTCCGTGGGTGGTTTTCCTCCACAGTGCGCCAATGGGTGGCTCGTGTCAGGAACCGTCGTCACACAAAAAACTGCGAGCCAAGCCTCAGATGAAGGGCTGTGGCCAGCACCGATGGTGCTGGCCACAGCTTTGTGTGGTCGGGACCGGCGTCGATCCGGTGACCTATCGCTTTTCAGGCGACCGCTCTGCCAACTGAGCTACCCGACCAGATCCTGGTGTTGGCGGTCCCGACGAGATTTGATCTCGCGACCTCCGCCTTGACTGGGCTGCGTGGACTCCAGTCTGCAATAGGGTACCT
>JABDJU010000067.1 GCA_013003325.1 Acidimicrobiales bacterium | reverse complement strand
CCCCGGGTTTTGAAAGCGGCCGGGACCAGCTGGCGCCCTTTCGAGTATGGAGCCTCTCGAAATGCTTTCAGCCCGAGATTGTCTTCGGTGGTCAAGCCCGGCGAGAGTCCCATGCCCAGGCGGTTCTGTGGGACATAGGCCAGGCCTTGCCGAATGTGTTCAAGCACGTTGGCTTCGGTCACATCGACGCTGTCGAGGCTGACGCTCCCCGCGGTAGGTCGCCGCAGTCCGACCAGGCCGTATGCCAGTTCCCGCTGGCCGTTGCCGGAAACACCAGCGACGCCGACGACCTCGCCTGCGCGAACTTCAAACGACACGCCCTTGACCGATTCGAGACCCCGGTCGCCCGGTACCCGGAGGTCCCGCACCACCAACACCGGCTCTCCGGTACTCTCGTCTTCTTCGCGGGTGGGAAGTTCGAGGTCGCGACCAACCATCATGCGGGCCAGATCTCGTGGCTCGGCGTCGGCGGTATCGATCTCGCCGACCATTTGTCCCTGGCGCATGACCGAAACCCGATCCGATACCTGTTTCACCTCATGCAACTTGTGCGACACGAAAATCACCGAGCGCCCCTCGTCGGTGAGCTGGCGCATTGTGCTGAACAAAGCTTGGGATTCCTGTGGGGTGAGCACTGCAGTCGGTTCGTCGAGAATGAGGACCCTGGCATCGCGATACAGAAGTTTGAGAATCTCGACTCGCTGCTGCTCACCAACCGAAAGCTGCCAAATTCGCGCGGTCGCATCGACAGGCAAACCGTACCTCTTACCGAGTTCGGCGGCATCGCTCTGAAGATCTTTCTGGTCGACCAGGACTCCGAGATTGTGGTGGCCAAGTGCCAGATTCTCGGCAACAGTCAGATTGGGAACCAGCCGGAAGTGTTGGTATACCATTCCGATGCCTGCGGCCAGAGCGTCCTTCGGCGACTTGAACACGACCGGCTCGCCATCGATCACCATTTCGCCCGCATCCGGCCGGTAGAGCCCGGCCAGGATCGAACATAGCGTCGATTTGCCTGCGCCGTTTTCACCGAGGAGAGCGTGAACCTCTCCGGGCCTCAACTGGAAGTTGACGCCTTCGTTTGCTTTGACGCCATAGAACTGCTTGTGGATATCCCGAAGATCGACTGCAAGCGTTTCCCTGGCTATCGAATCCGACATGAGCCCACACTAGAACAATGGGCCCCACCTTTGCGGGGCCCATTGTTCATATCGTGAGTTGGTCGCTTCTAGCCAGTCGGGCTACCGATTACGCCTTCGATGAAATAGTCCATGCCGAAGATGTCTCCGAGTTCGCGGCTGTTGCCGTCCTGATCGACGATCGGATCGGGGAACACGGAAAACGAGCCGTCGATGATCTGAGCCTTGCGCTCCTCGATCGTCGCTCTGGTCTCATCAGAGACCGACGATCCGAACGGGGCGATGTCGACCATGCCGTCTGCCATATTGCCGTAGTAGGCCTCCGACTGCCAGGTCCCATCCTGGACCTGTTGGGCGGTCGTCAGATAGAACGGTCCCCAGTCCCAAATCGGAGCAGTCAGCCATGCGGTCGGCGCGAACTCCGTCATGTCGGTGTTGTAGCCGACCCATTTGGCACCCGCAGCTTCAGCCGCCTGACCAGGGGCGGCCGAGTCCTGGTGCATCGCAATGACATCGGCGTTCGCATCCAGCAAGCTCTGGGCGGCTGTGCTTTCGAGCGGCGGATCGAACCAGGTGCTCGTCCACACCACCTGTACCTGGGCGTCCGGGTTGACCTCCTGCACTCCGAGCGTGAAGGCGTTGATCCCGCGGAGCACCTCAGGGATCGGGAACGCCGCTACATAACCAATGAGGTTGCTCTCGGTGGCTGCGCCGGCAGCTATCCCGCTCAGGTATCGGCCCTCTTCGGCAGCGCCGAAGTAGTTGCCCATGTTGTCGCTCGACATGAAGCCGGTGGCATGCATGAACGTGACCTCGGGAAAGTTGGCGGCTGCGGCGAGCATGGGTTCCATGTAGCCGAAGCTGGTACCGAAAATGAGCTCATTGCCGGCCGCCGCCAGGTCTTCGAACACACGCTGGGAGTCCGATCCTTCGGGAATGGCCTCGAGGGTTGTGATGTCGACGTTCATGTTTGCTGCCAGGTGTTGGGCACCCTGATCGTGCGCCCACGACCAGCCCTTGTCGGCGACCGGTGAAACGTGAACGAAAGCGACCTTCATGGGTTCGCCTTCGGTGCCGCCGGCCTCGGTCGTATTCGTGGTTTCGGTGCCTTCGTCAGAGCCACAGGCGGCAGCGACCATGGCCAGCGCCAGCAACAATGCGAGCAGTCTTCGTAGGTTCGTGTGTGTTGACGTTTCCGTAGTTCTCATGGTTCTCATTCCCTCACTAGGACGGTATCGACTCTAGAGCGCCGATCGATGCGCGCGCT
>JABDJU010000019.1 GCA_013003325.1 Acidimicrobiales bacterium | reverse complement strand
CAACCCGGAGAACTCGGTTTTCTAGTTCCACGCGAACGATTCCTCGGACCTCAGCTTGTCCGGAGGCTTTCTTCTCGGGGAGTCGGGCCATGGATCTTCGCCACGGATCTGCTGACCCTCAGCATCGGGCCCGTCGTGATGCGACAGGGTGTGGTCGCGATGGTGGTTTTTGTTGCGCTGTTTCTTGCAGTCGCATCGGCCGGTGCTCTGTACCGAAGTCAGCTCGATCCGTCAGCGCTCGACGATGCACCACAGATCGTCAGCCGGGTCGTCATTGCCGGTGCCGTCACCTACATGCTCAGTGATCAGGCGACTGCAACTCTGCCGCAGCTAGGTGGAATGGGACGACAGTGGTGGACCGCCCTCGGAATCTCCAGTGCTGCAATCCTGATCGGCCGAGCTGTTGTCTACGGCACGGTTCGCTGGACCCGACGGCTGGGACTGGTCGCCCACCGCACGCTGATCGTAGGCGCCGGCGTCGTGGCGAACGACCTTGCGACGTATCTGCGAGATCATCCCGAGTACGGGCTTCGCCCCACAGCGTTCTACGAGCCCGACCCCATCGATCTTGTCCGCGAATTGCCGGTGATCAAAGAAGGCTCGCTGCCCGAAGCCATCGAGGCGACCGGTTCCGCGACGGTCGTTATCGCATTCGCGGCGTCGCCAGAATCCCAGCTCGTTCAACAGCTTCACGACTCTTCCAAGGTGCGGGCCGAGATCTTCTTCGTGCCCCGCCTCTTCGAAGTCGCCTCAGTCGGCGGGCGAGATCATGAACGAATCCGGGCTCTCCCCGTTCAACGAATGCGCCGAGCGGCCCATCGCTCACCGTTGTGGCGGGCCAAGCTCGGATTAGACAGAATGATCGCTGCGCTCGCCCTCGCGTTGCTGTCGCCGTTGCTTATCGCCCTGGCCGGGGCCGTCGCGCTGTCCAGCGGTCGACCGGTCTTCTTCCGTCAGGTCCGGGTCGGCATCGACGGGCGGGAGTTCGGGATCATCAAGTTCAGAACACTGCCCAACGCCGACAAGGACGAATCCGACACCTCTTGGGCTGCCGAGACAACCCGCCAGCCAGGTCGTGTCGGCTCCTGGATGAGAGCGACCTCAGTTGACGAGCTGCCGCAGCTGTTCAATATCTTGAAGGGTGAGATGAGTTTTGTCGGTCCGCGACCGGAACGACCGCACTTTGCTGGGCAGTTCGAAACGCGATACCGGCACTATCGATATCGCCATCGAGTGCCGGCCGGGCTCACCGGTCTGGCTCAGATCAACGGACTACGCGGCGATACCTCGATCAGCGAACGGACCCGTTTCGACAACCTCTATGTCGAGACCTGGTCGTTGTGGGGCGATCTCAAAATTGTCGTTCGCACTCTGCGCTTGCTGTGGTCCCGGGGGCAGGTGAGCGAATGATCCCGAAAATCGGGATAGTGCACGAGCGGTTCACCGAGCCCGGAGGGTCCGAGAAGGTTGTGGAAGCGTTGGGGGATCTGTGGCCCGACGCCCGATTGCATGCTCCGGTGATCGATCAGACCGTCTCGTTCGGGGCAGTCGACAAACTCACTCACTCATCGACCTGGCTGCAGAACCTCTATCGCAACGACGGCCGCTACGCGCACCTCTTGCCGCTGCTACCGGCTGCCATGCAGAGCATCGACCTGTCTCCTTACGACCTGGTCGTTCTAAGCCACCATGCGTTCGCCAACCGTGTGAGGATTCCCGAGGAGGTCCGAACCCTGAGCTACGTGCACACACCGGCTCGGTGGTTCTGGGATGCACGGCTTCGGGCCGCCGACGCCCCGGGGGGTATCGCCCGGGTCGGGCTTGGTGTCTTTGCCGCAAGTCAACGAAGAGCTGATCGGGCGGCCGCGGCACGTATCGATATGCTTGTCGCCAACTCGAGCGAAGTCGCCAACAGAATCCGTACGTGGTGGGGTCTCGATGCGACGGTGGTACACCCACCGGTCGACGTCGACCTTTTCACACCCGACCCGACGGTGGAAAGGGAGCCCTTCTTCCTGTTGGCCGGGAGACTGGTTCCCTACAAGCGACCCGAGGTGGCGATCGCTGCGGCGGCTGAAGCTGGGGTTCGCTTGGTCGTAGCCGGCACTGGCAGGTCCGAAAAAGCCTGTCGCGCCGTGGCTGGCAAAGATGTCGAGTTTCTTGGAGAGGTTTCCGATAGCGAGCTCCGCGATCTGTTCAGACGATGCAGCGCGCTGGTGTTTCCCGGGATCGAGGACTTCGGTATCGTGCCGGTCGAAGCGCAGGCCTGCGGAGCCCCCGTCATCGGCGTTCGCGCCGGCGGCCTCTGCGACACGGTCGTTCCGGGAAGGACCGGGATACTGGTGCCCGAATCGCCCGATCCGTCGCAGGTTGTCGCCAGTCTGGCCAAAGCCATGAGATCTGGTGAAGTGGATTCGATCGACTCCGACGTTTGCGTTGGGAACGCGTCGCGATTCTCGCAATCGAGGTTCGCAGAGGAGATTTCTTCGTTGGCCTCTGACCTTCTCGAGTAATTAGATGAGCGATACCGCCACCGTTGCAGCCGCCGATGTTGTCTCTTTTGGGCCGTCTGCAGCAGAGACAGCTGATGTGTCCCTCGTGGTCAGTACCATCGGCCGTCCCGAAGAGCTGCTCCGCCTGATGGATTCCTTGAAGTGCGAGATCGAGCGGGGAGTTCTGATCGAATTGATCGTTGTCGATCAGTCTCCCGGAGAGACGACTTCGACCAGAAAGCTCCTTGAGGGCTATCCGTTCGCCTTTCCGTGCCGGTACACCAAGTCGTCAGTTGGCGTGTCGCACGGTCGCAACATCGGGCTGAATTTGGCATCGGGAAACTACGTGATGTTCCCAGACGACGACGCCTGGTTCAGCGGGGACATGCTGTCCAAGGCTCTGGGCTATCTGGAACACAACCTAGATCGAGACGGCTTCTGCGCTCGGCTCTGTGCCGCCGACGGTTCGAACAGCATGCTTCGCTGGTCGGCGAGAGCCCAACTCGTTACTCATCGCAACCACCATCGCACGTCGATCGGGTCGGTGATGCTGTTTCGGCGGCTCACGGCGCTGCACGTAGGTGGATTCGACGAAACCATGGGTCCCGGCGCCGGTGGTTGGCTCGGTTCGTGTGAGGATGCCGATTTCCTTCTTCGGGCCATCGAAGCCGGCGCTGCGGTGTGGTACGACCCGGATGCCGTTGTGCATCATCGCGACAGCCGCCGCGACGGGGGTGCCGAGGCAGAGGGCAAATCACTGGCCTACGGGTGCGGCCAGGGGCACATGTGGCGCAGCCGAGACATCGGATCATTCTGGGTCGCCTTCTTGATCATCCGCCGTCTGGCCGGATCCCTGCTACTCGGACTGCGAGGCCATGATCAGATCGGCCGGGTTCAGCGGGCCTGGATTCGCGGGTCCATCAACGGCTATGTCGGTGTGCCGCCCGTCGAGCTGGTTTCCAATGTCGAGCTTGCTGAACCCATCGGCGGGGTAGCCACAGCTCCCAACGCTCGCGAATTCGGCAAGTCGTTTCGGTGGCGAATTTTCATGTCGGCCGGCGGGATTGTCGCCACCTTCGTCTTGACCGCGATCGCAGCGCGCAACCTGCCCGATCGCCCGCTCGCGCTCTTCTACGTTCTACTCGCCTCGCTGTCCATCAGCCCGATCGTGAGCCGTCTGGGCATTAACACCAAAGCCGTCCAAGAACTCGGTGCCGCCCGGGCCCGCGGTGAGTGGGACCTGGCCGTGACCTTGGCCCGTCAGGCCAGCTGGGCTTGCCTCATACCGGCCCTCGTGGTCGGCCCGGCGCTCGGCGCATTCGTGTTGGGCGCGTCGAGCGGTTCGAACTTCGTCAGGTACACCTTGCTGGCGTCGGTGATCCTCGTTGCCGAATCGGCTCGGCTGACCTACAGCGACATCTTCATTGGGTTAGGGATGCCGCGGTGGGCAGCAAGCCTTGCTCACCAAGCGCGAGCGATTCTGGTCACCGGGTTGGTGTTGATAGACCTATCGTTCACATCGGGCTCCATCGACCTCGATCGAATTCTGATGTGGGCGGCTGTCTCGGGTGTGGCGTTGGTGGCGGTAGGCCACGTTCGGCTCAGGACCGTGCCGTTCGAACCGGTGGATCATCCAACGCCACCGTGGCTCATCACGGCCAAGGCCGGTCTGGCGTTCTTGATGGTCGACCTTGTGGCCGTGTTGATTGCCCGAGGCGACGTGTGGCTGGCGACGAAATTCTTCGATACCGAGACCGCAGCTCTGTACAGCACCGCATCGGTCTTGGCTATGCAGATCTTCACGCCAATCGGCCTTGCCAACGTTGCCCTTGGGCCGGTAGCGGCCGGGTACCTAGCGATGCGTAAAGCGCCTGAGCTGCAACAAATCGTTCAGCGAATCATGTCGCTGCTCGCCGCAGCATTGGTCCCATTGGCTGTGACCCTGGTGTTCGTGGGCGACCGGATTCTCACCCTGGCGTACGGCGAACGCTTCGCCGAGTCTGCTCCCTATCTGTCCATCCTGTTGGGTGGAAACGTTGCGTTCGTGTTGCTCGGGATGGGTTCGGTGGTATTGGTCATGGCCGGCCGTCAGCGGGCGGCAACCTCGATTTCGCTCGTTTGGCTTGCGATTTCCGGACCCGTCGCAATTGTTGCGGCGGCTACCGGGAACCCGATATTCCTCGCCATCGCTTCTGCGACGGCAACCGTTGGACTGGTCGTCGCCCTAGCGGCGGCAGCTTGGGTGACGACTGGGGTCAAGGTGTACCCGACCGCTCGGGCGTTCCTGGCCGGACTGGTCGATATCTCCCGGTTGATCATGCGTCGGTTTCGACCCAACCGACGATCGTCGGAATCCAGCATCCCAATGATCCCACCGGCCCGCGAAGGCGAGCCCACTTCTCAGCTCCGTGTTGCTCAGTCGGTTTGGTGGATCTGGCCGGCTACGCCGATCCTGACCCTTGCGCTGCCGGCTGCGATCGCTGCTCTCCTGCTTCCCGAAGCCACCTACGAACAGGCGTGGAGAACACAGAAGAACATCGACCTGGGTACCACGATGCTGTTCGTGTCCGGCCTCGGGGCCCTCCTTACCGGTCTGCTGGTCGTGTCGTTGGGTCGTCGCGCCCGTTGGCAGGCCCGCGACAGGCAATGGGGCCAGTTGTCCGAGTCCACTGTCGACGTACTCGAGCGGGCCTTTGGTTGGCTCATCGGCCTTTCGATCTTTGGCTACGTCGTGTGGATCCTCAACGGGTTTTGGCGAGGAGGACTGAGGGCCTCTGACGTAACCACCCTGATCGTCTCGTTGAACGCCGAGGAATTGGGGATCAAAGACAAGCTGCCGAACATCGCCGGGATCACGACCTTGACCCAGGTGGCGATCCTGGCCGTGATCGTCGGGGTACTCGTCGACATCAACAGACCCTCGGCACGGGTTCGGTTCCTGTACCGACTGGTCCTGGTGGCCGGATTCGTCCGTGCCTTTGCGCTCACCGAGCGTCTGGCTCTGGTCGAGCTGGCCGTGCCTCTGGTGATGTTGCGGGCCGCCCATCTAATGGCGCGGGGGACTGCAACCCAACGGCTCCGAGTCAAAGCAGCACCGGTGCTAGGGCTGGTCGCGGTGGTGCTTCTGTTCGGCAGCGCAGAGTATGCGCGAAGTTGGAACTTCTATTCCGAGGTCCGAGATCAGCCGTTTGCAGAGTTCGTCGGAGAACGAATGGTCGGCTACTACGCAACGTCGTACAACAACGGTGCGCTATTGATCCGAAACGATCCGCGCACGAATGAGGCCCCGTTTCACACAGTCACCTTCCTATGGGAGGGACCGGCGCAACCGGTGACGGCGGCGATCCCGGTGGGTGTGAGCGGAAGCGACATAGTTGAAGAAGCCGAGTCTCGCAAACGTACGCTGCTCAAGCGAAAGGCGAACCCAGAGTTCAACAGTCCGAGCGGGGTCGCTGCTCCTTTCGTCGACTACGGCTACGTGGGGGGCGTGATCTTCTTCGTGCTGCTCGGCGTCGTCGTCGGAACGATGCATCTAAGCTTCATCGGCGGAAGAATCTGGGGTCTCATGATGTATCCGATCCTGTTCGTGGGTCTTCTCGAACTCCCTCGCTATGTCTATTGGGCGCAGGGCCGAACGGTTCCTGCGGCGGCGGCGGCGCTCGCAGTTGTCTTTGTCGTGTCCCAGCGAGCTGCGCAGTCGCTCGGAAAGGCATCTGCGACTGAGACCGAACCCCAGCCATCCTCGATCAACGTGCCGCGGGCAGAGATCGAGGTTGTGCCTGTGCACTAGGGCTTGTCGTACAGGAGTGCTTCGACGCGTGCCACTAGTGCTCGTTCCACCTCACGCGCCTCGAAGTGCTGCAGGTAGTGCATCCTTCCTGCCGAACCCAAACGCAACCGCTCGGCTGGGTCACTCAGCAACCTCCTGCATGCAGCGAGTAGCTCGGTTGCGGTGTCAGCTATAACGATTGATTCGCCGTGAACCGCTAGAAGGCCTTCGGCTCCAGCGGTTGTGGAAACCACTGGCGTTGAGAAAGCAAAGGCCTCGATTATCTTGAGTCTGGTGCCTCCTCCCCACAGCAGGGGCACGACGGCAACGGTCGCCTTCGCCACCTCAGGGCCGATGTCATCAACGTCTTCGGCGACTTGGACTCCCGGTTCATGCCGGAGCCAGTGGTCCGGGTCCAGACCCCGGCCGACGATCCGGAACGTCAGCGATCCGTCGGATTGGTGCAGTGCACCGAACACCTCCCGCACGAAGAACTCGAGCCCGCCGAGATTCGGCGGATAGTTGAGACTCCCGACAAAGAGGAGCCGCGTGGCAGACCTCGGCTCCCCGGTCGGCCCAGGGTCGGCGTAGCTGTTCGTCGTGACGAATGTGGGTCCGGGCATCGCCAAACTCTCCTCGGCACTGCAAACCGAGATGGCATCTATGTTCTGAGCAGCCTGCTGTTCGAGCGCTCGCCAGCGCCGAAGATCTTCGAACCCCATGACCCTGCGGAGCCAGCCCTTAGGGCCCTTGTCGACGCCGGCCCTTAGTCGTGACCGCAGTTTCGCGCTCTCGATATCGGCCAGATCGAGAATCGACTTCTTCGATCGAACGCCCGCTTTGCGGGCCGCGAGCCACGAGTCAAAGCCTGCGGTCCATTCGAGGTCGAAGTCATTGTCGTGCAAGTCCGCCAGCGCAGCACCAGCTGCACCCCAGTCCCCTCCACACAACGTCCATGGTCGGCGGCCGGACAGCCAGTTCAACATCCGTCGATTCGCGTTGTTGTCCGGTGCAGGCACCACAGTTGTCGAGATCGGCAGATCTGACGGGACACACGGCGCAGCGGCAACGCCGGATCGGGGGCATGCAACCCAGTGGACATCGCCAACCTGCGTCAGTGCCGAAAGCGTGTGGCCCAGACGGCGCCTCATTCCTGACACCAACGGCCATGCCATCTCGTCGGAGATCACGAGGATCCTCGGGCGTTCGGATTGGTCGACAGGGAGTTTGCCGCTCACAGGGCGGTCAGCGTAGACCGGATATCGTGCGCCGCTGTCTGTGCGCTGGAGCGGGTGGGTAACTCGACTGGGGTGTGACTTGCGGCGTTGCCCTTCAGATCAAGCTTTGGACGCAGGTAACCTTGGCGGGGGTGGAGGCAGAACGTGGACATGCCTAGTGACGAGGTTCTATTGCGCGCCGAGGCGTCAGCACTCGACGGTCACAAACTGGTCGGTGTGCTGTCACTGAACTGGCTGTGGTTGGTCACGATCCCGCTCCTCGCGGGGGCTCTCGGCTTCTACCTGTCCGCCCGCCAACCCGACGTCTTCGAATCGACGGCGACCGTTGTCGTGCAGCCGACGGCGGCACAGGTCCGTTTGGGTCAAGAATCGCGCTCGACGCTCGACCCCGACCGCGAGCTCGAGACTCAGGAGGCACTCCTCAACAGCGACGTGATGGAGAGCTTGGTTCAGGCACAACTTCCTGGCGAGGAGGTGGAGTTTCGTGCCGAGCTGGACTTCGGCACCGAGCTGATCTACATCATCTACTCTGCGGATTCCCTGGCCAAGGCTGATGAAGGGGCAAACATGGTTGCCGAGGTGTACCTGCAGCAGCGCAGGGAACGCGAACGTCGAGAGCTCGATTCGGCAGTCGAAGCACTCCAGGATCCAATCACCTCGCTGGAGGAGCGGCTGAACGAAGTGACGGATCGAATCGTTGCCGCCGGAGGACCCGAAGCCGCCAGCGCAGCACTGCTGTCCGAGCGCGACGCGCTTACCGGCGAGTTGGCGTCGGCCCGTAGTTCGGTTGAATTGCTTCGCTTGGAGTCTGCGGTCACCACCGGCGGAGCTGAACTCTGGGCCCCCGCCGTCGGTACCGAGGATCCGGTAGCGCCGAACCCAGCCCGCAGCGCCGTGATCTGGTTTGTGCTCGGGTCCCTCTTGGCAATCGGCGTCGTGTGGCTCCGTGAGCAGTTCGACGACGGCCTACTCAGCCGTCCCCCGCTCGACGAGGAGTAGCCAGAATACGCCGGAGCACCGCACGCGGTCCCGCCCCGAGTCGGGCCGACTCGAGAACCAGTGTTGACCGAAGCCGCCACGGCACCTCTGCTTGCATGAGGGTGTATCGCATCGCCCAGAAAAGAAACTTGGCTCGGGCTCGGCGATGGCGGCTCCCGGCGTGAGCTAGCGCTGTCGTCGCCTCAGGGTGCTGGCGATATCGATACCACCACCGTCGGGTCACGAGCACGTGTCGACCCAGCAAGAGTTTGGTATGGAACACCTGGTCCTCGAACATGTCCCGGAAATCCGACTCGTAGCCCTCCGCGTCGTTGAAACAGTCTCGCTTCATCAACACGTCGCATAGTGATGCCCACTCGTCCTGAAGAAATGCCCTGACCAGGTCGCTGCCCGGAACGATCGAATCCGGGGCAGCGTGCAAGGCCTGCACGAAGTCGACGGGCCCATCGTCCGAGTCGTACCACCAGAGCGCCGGACTGACGAGAACATCGACGTCTAGGTGTTGGGCCAACAACTCGAACTGGCCTTCGAGCTTGTCCGCTTCCCAGACATCGTCACCGTCGAGAAAGGTGATCCAATCGCCTCGACTCTGCGCCACCCCGAGGTTCCGTGACGCGCTCATGCCTCGATTCGCGCCACCGGGATGCTGCACCAGCGTGACGTTCTCGGGATGGCGTTCGGCATAGTCGCGAGCGACCTCGACGCTCTGGTCATCGGACCCGTCGTCGACGAGCACGAGTTCCCAGTCTCGGTAGGTCTGCGCTAACACGCTTTCGATCGCATCGCGTAGGTGTTCAGCTTCGTTGAAGAAGATGATCACGACCGACACCGCAGGTGTTTGTACTGACCTCACCGACCTACCTCGATGTCAGGGGGTGCGACGCGGCGTCGCCACCAGCTTCTGAGCCGGTCACGGAGGGCGACGGGGAGCAGCGCTCGCCCGCAGATCCTGCCAACTGTTATCAGAAGCCGACGTCGGCGTTCCGGGTCGAAGACCACCCCCAGTCGGGGATGGCGCAACGGCATCCGCGCTCGCCACAAAGCCCAGCTGATGACCCGACTCGAGACCGACCGTTCGTTGACGTAGGTTTCGGCCCAATCGAGAAACGTCTCTCGCGCTGCGTTCACTTCGTCGAGGCTGCTGGCGACCTGGGTATAGGAGTCGGGGTGAATCCGGTAAAGGTGATGCATTTCGGGACTAATGTGCACCGGGAACTCGAGGCAGATCTTCGTCATGGCGACCATGTCTTCATGAGGTCCCCTGAACCCATCGACGAAGCCCCCAACCTGATCGAGAACCTTGCGCCTGATCAACGCTCCGGTCGGGTTGTAGTAGTCATTCCGGAGAATGAGTGGAACGAGCTTGGGGGGCTCGACAACGGTGCCCGCAAACGGGTGAGTTCCACGCTTCTTGGGGCCAACGCCCATCAGGTCCTCGTGATGCTCGGCGTCGGTAGCGCCCGACCAACGAAGCCAACGCAGCAGGGGGCCCGCAGTCATCGCCGCGTCAGCATGACGTTCCAGTTCCTGGTGCTGGGCCATCAGCTTGTCCGGCAGCCATACATCATCACCGTCTAGGAAGGCGACTAGCTCACCGGCGGCGACCTCGAGTCCGCGATTGCGCGAGGCGCTCATGCCGCGGTTCTCGCCTCCCGGATGTGTCACGTAGCGGATCGTGTCCGGTGAGTCTGCGGCCGCCGCCCTGGCGATTGCAGCGCTGCCGTCGGTGGACCCATCGTCGACCAAGATGAGTTCCCAGTCGGTAAACGTCTGGGTCCGCACAGAATCGATCGCTTCGCCGAGGAAGCGCTCCTCATTGAGAAAGATCACGATGACCGAAATCCTGGGCTCAGACATCGGCTGACCCCCGATCCGCTTCGAGAGCTGCGGTTCTGCGTTCACTGCCGTTCACGTCGAAGAAGCGATGGAAGATCGCCAACGCCTCAGCCTCTGAACACACCCCAGCCCGAACTGCTGGCCATTCAGCCACATCTTCCTCACGTACGGTCTTCAACACCTCGACAAGGACCGATCGTGATCCCAGGTGGGAGAGAATCGCCAACCGGTGATGACCGTCAGCGATCAGGGCACGACGACACCCATCGGCACGTTCCAGAAGCACGACCGTCGGGAAACCTCGGGCCTTCAGAGGCGAGTACCGTCGGCGAACCCGCGGGTAGAGGTCGAGGGTGATCCTCCACTCGTTCGCGATCGTGAACCGGTCGTTCGGCGTGTGCCACAAGGTTCTTCCGGCACCCCACCTCAGCGATGTGTCCTGGCCGGTGGCGAGGTCGTGCGCCCACCCAAACGCCGGACCCAACGGTTCGGCCGGATCGGTCGAGGGCTCGGGCACGAGCCCGCCCCATGGATACGTACCCAGCCAGAATCTTGGCACCGCTCGTAGGTCACCGTCAGGGAACCCGAGATCGAGAAGGTCGTTGAGGTCCCCAACGTTACTGACCACATCCGAAGTGAAGAAGCGGCCGAACTCGGAGTCGGCTGCGGCGACCGTCTGGTTCGAATCGAATTCCCGGAGGATCGACGTGTAACAGTTCCACCCCTCTTTGGTCAGATCGAACCCGAATTCGTCGGTGACCTCGGAGATGTTGACTCGCCTCAGCTTGCCTTCGGCCAGCAATCGAACGTGTCTCGACGCCAGCGCCGTCGCTTTCCGGCTCATGCGGACCGCTTTTGCAACGGC
Organism: Acidimicrobiales bacterium; assembly: GCA_013003325.1. Taxonomy (GTDB): domain Bacteria; phylum Actinomycetota; class Acidimicrobiia; order Acidimicrobiales; family SZUA-35; genus JABDIY01. Next base: position 3,620 of record JABDJU010000019.1, on the reverse strand, counting down.
CCGTATCGGTCGTGTGAGACGCGGGCGGCGCAGCGAGGCGCGAGCTCGGTACAGGGCGAACCACAGGAGCGGATCCCTGATGCCTTCGCTACGAAGATGTTTCGAGACCCAGCGAAGGAATCGCTGCCGAGCATGGTCACTGACTCCGGTGACCCTGTCCACGGCGGTCGAGGAATCTGCGTGTTGCCGGTAGAGGTAAGTCGGCGAGGACGTGCAATACGCCGCGGCCTTCAACAGCATCTTTGTAAGGACGACCCCATCCTCGTAGTTGCCCCGGAACTCCTCCTCGGCCCCTCCCACCTCGAGGAACAAACTCCGCTCGAACATCTCACCGGTAGGTACAAGATCCTTGTGAACCAGAAAATGTCGAACCAACTCGGGAGGTTCATACAGGCGATCGGTGGCGAGAACGAATCCGTCTCCCTCCAGCCCGTACCGTCCGTCGTCGGCGGGCGTGGCACCATGATTCCACGACCGCCACGTAATCACCGGGCCAAAGGTCAAACGTGCCGTACTGTGTCGAGCCAGATCCGAAACCTGGACGTCGAGCTTCTGCGGCAGCCATACATCGTCGCCATCGAGATACGACACGTACCGGCCGCGGGCGTTCCGCACTCCGAGATTGCGGCTGGCGCTCATTCCTCGATTCGCGAAGCCGGGATGAGTGATGTAGCTGATGCGAGGGTCGTCGCTTGCGGCCGTGGCAACGTCGGAACTGCCGTCGGTGGAGCCGTCGTCGACCAGGATGAGTTCCCAGTCGGTGAAGGTCTGCCGACGGACGCTCTCGATGGCTTGGCCAAGGAAGGCGACCTCGTTGAAGAAGATGATGATGACCGAAACCGTGGGTTCCTCAGGGCCGGTGACCGGTGCTGTCACAGGTATCGATACCACTTCTGAAGCCGGCGTTCGAACTCGTCGCCGGTCCAGTTCTTCACATCGAATCGCGGCATTTCGAGACTGTGGTTGCCCTCCGAAACGGTCTCGGGGACGGTGGTGCAAGCCAGCCTGAAGCCTGCTTCTCTCACTACCTCCACCGTCGTTTGGCTGCGCCCACCGAAAGGGTAGGAAAAGATGTCCACTGTCCGATTCAACTGGTCTTCCAGTGAAGCCTTCGATTGGCGAACCTCAGCCAGCTGCTCGGTTCTCGTCAGCTGGGGCAGGAGGGGGTGAGTCAGAGTATGTGCTCCAACATCGACAATCGACCTGTCGAGCTCGATCACTTGCTCCGACGAAAGGGGCTGATAGTCGCTCCGGTGTTCCACGTCGACACCGAGTTGTTCGGCAAGATCGGTCAGCGCCCTTTGCCGAGCGGCGTGCTCCATGGGCATGAAGAGTTCCCAGAGTCGGTTGTACAACACCAGTCGCGGTCCAGGTTCACCGATGCCTTCGACGTAGTCGTGGTCAGAACGGTACTCGGCCTCTGTGTACCGGCGAGCCGAACCTACCTCGATTGGCTGGAACTCCGCCACGGCTAGATGTTCCGGCAATTTCCCGGGCCTCAGAACCAGGGCGGCCAGCTCGTCCCACCAGAATTCGCGTTGCTCGGCGACCGGCTGATTGATGACGAACACGGTGGCCGGAACGCCGAACCGCTCCAAGATCGGGGTGGCGTTGCTCAGGTTGTTCAGGTATCCGTCATCGAATGTGACAGCCACGGCGCGATCAGGAACCGATGCGTCAGAATGCCGGCGACCTAACTCGATCAGCGACATCGGAACCGCGTGCTGCCTCAGCACGGCCATGTGGTCGGCGAACCGTGCCGGGGTCACAAACAACGACCACGGGTCGACCTCGGCTGTCCCAACGCCGTGGTACATCAAGATCATGGCCCGCGGTTGACGTCGCTTCTGCAACCAGGCCATCGGCCGTTTGAGCTCTCGCCGAACGAGACGATTGGCGAGCGGGTTCACGAGTTCCACCTAGACCGCCTCCGCAGCCGGCCAAAAGACTTCGGCATAGCTTGTGGCGACCTCGACCGGGGAGGGCCGCCGCGCTGCCGCAGCCCGCGCTGCGGCAGCCATGTTCGAAAGGAGTACATCATCGTTGGCGAGCTCGCGGAGCCTCGCTGCTAGTGCGGCCACGTCGCCCGGCTCGAAGAGAAACCCATCCACGCCCTCGGTCACGATCTCTGGCACTCCGCCTACGTTGCTGGCCACGATTGGAAGGCCGGCTCGTTGGGCCTGAAGCAACGAGATCGGATGCCCCTCGATTTTAGATGTGAGCACGTACACATCGATGTTGTCGAGTACTTCCCCCGGCTCCACCCACTCGAGGAAGTGCACCCGGCTGCCGAGTCCGAGGCGTCGGACCGACGTCTGCAATCGGTTGAGCTCAGGCCCCGTGCCTCCAACCAGCAGCTCTGCACCTTCGAGCTGGGAAACTGCGCACACGACATCCTCGACCCGCTTGTGAGGGACGAGACGGGTGAGCATTCCGGCGGTGAATGGCCGTGCATGAGGTCTTGTTCTTGAACCTTCGAAGCCCGATGCTGGATCGATTGCGTTGTGTATGGCTTTGACGTGTCCTTCCGGTAACCGGAGGAGGGACTCGAGCTCACGGGCAAGGGACCGGCCGACGGCTATGACGGCATCGGATCGGCGAGCAAGCAGCTGGCTCAGCAGCCCGCTGAAGAACGATCCGGGAGCTTCCACGTGATGCACAACTGATACCAGCCGCGTGTTAGGAAGCGTGTGGCAGATGATCTCGAAGTAGCGGAGCCCACCGACCTCGGTCTTGTTCAAATGAACGACCGTCGGCCTCAAGGCGGCCAGCACCTTTCTCGCGTGAGGAATATTCAGCAGATCTCGCTTCTCCGAAAGGGACGGAAGGGCAACCGTGTGGGCTCCGGGGCGGTGGCTGGCGACCCAGCCGCCTACGGCGGCATCCACGCTGGCCACCGTCACTCGCATGTCGTCCGAAATCCCTGCCACAAGCTGAGCGAGTGCATGTTCGGCGCCGGACACAAGGGGTGCCTCGGTGACCACCACCAGGTGTTCCTCCCGAGCGCCCGCCGCCCGCGCCTCCGCACGCATCTAGTTGAGGATACGCCACAGGTCGTTGCCTGAACCGTGGAGATCTGCCTGGCGGATGTCATCAAAGGTGACCGGTTCGACAGTGGTTGGCACCGCCATCGGATGTGCAGACTGGACAACTGCGACTTCGTGACCGGTGTCGGGATCGGCAGTCCATTGGCCGCGGAATGTCGTGTTCACCGAGCTTCCGCTCGATTCGATCTCGTCGAGCCAAGCGTCGATTGCCATGTCTGGACCGGCCACGACGTACTCGAAGCTTTGGTCGAACCAATCGCCCCGCTCGCGAACGTGGATCCGGTAGAGGCCCCGGCGGTGCTCTGCCGCAACGAAGGATGTGTCCCAGGTGCGAAGGGTGGACGCTCCTGCCGCGAGCGCATTGGTTCCGGCGGTCGGCAACGGAGTAGGTAGCAGTGTGGAGTCGGTGGAGAGTCCGTGGTTCGAAACGTCAGTCGTCTGGCCCTCGGTTCGAAACGGCAGCCCCACGATTGAATCCACCACGACGTTGTCCCGAAGCTCGATGTCGCGAAGCGCCTCGACCCTCGGATTCTCACCGCTTATCAGGATTCCAGGATGGGACACGGTTTGTCC
>JABDJU010000002.1 GCA_013003325.1 Acidimicrobiales bacterium | reverse complement strand
GACCATGACCGATACCGCCCCCCACACACCCAGACAGGAACCAGCCAGCCCGACCACCCTCGCCGGGAAAGACACCGGCGAGGCCCACCGGGACCCACGAGCCCGAGCGAGGGCCGTGCCCGCAATGAGCCCGAACCGGCTCGCCTTGATGCTCGCCACCGTGCTGGTTGGCCTCTCGGCGGGGTTCTTCTTCACCTACGAAGCCTCGGTCACCCTCGGACTCGCCGACGTCAGCGACGTCACCTACGTCGAGACGTTCCAGGCGATCAACGACACCATCCGGAACCCGGCGTTCGGAATCGTGTTCTTCGGTTCTGTGCCAGCGATCGGCCTGGCCCTCGTGGCCAACTGGAGAACCGCGCCAGCGGTCGCGCGGAGCTTGCTCGTGGCAGCCCTGCCGCTCTACCTCGCCGGCTTGATGATCACGGGCACCGGGAACGTCCCCCTCAACAACGACCTGGCCGATGTTGCGACCATCACCCCCGAGACCGCGGCCGCGGCCCGAGCCGTCTTCGAAGACGACTGGAACCGGCTCAACCTGGTTCGCGCCATTGCCGTGGCGTCGAGCTTCGTGTCCCTGGCCGCGGCCAGCATCCACGTCTCCGCCCGACACCATGGTGCAGGCGAGACGGCCCGGCAGACTGGACCATCGTGACCGCACTCCGCCTCACCGACAGCAGCCGACTGCCGACCAGAAGCGACCTCGCCCTGGCCGTGAGCCTGCTCGCAGTCGCAGTCCTGTCGGGTTTCTTCGTTGACGCCAACCGGCCCGACACCGTCGATCCCTCGACCTGGTGGCACTGGGCGCTGATCGCCATACCGCCGATGCTGGTCGCGGTCCGGCGAGTCAACCCGACCCTGGTCGTCGTGCTCGCCACCGTCGCTCAGTCGGCGATCTGGGTTGTCAACCTTCCCGAAGTGCTGTTGCCGGTCATGGTCATTCTCTACACCGCGGCGGCCGATGACGACCGCCAGGGCCTGCACGTCGCTGTCGCAGCGAGCGCGGTGCTGACCATCGTCACCGGTATCGGGGTGCTCATCGCAGATGACGTCACCCTCTACCAGCTTCCGCTCATCGTGCTCACCTGTGGCACCGCGATCGTCCTCGGCGTCAACGCGACACGTCAACGCCGCATCGCCGAGGAACTTGCGACCGAGGTCACCGAGGTCCGCCTCCGAGGCGAACACGAACGTTCCCAGGCCGTCACCGAGGAACGCTCACACATCGCTCGAGAGCTCCACGACGTCATCGGCCACACGCTGTCGGTCATTGCTGTGCGAGCCGAAGCCGCCGACCGGGTTGCACAGAACCGGCCCGAGGCCGCCCGCGAGGCGGTCTCGCACATCGCCGGCGCAGCCCGCTCGGCACTGGATCAAACCCGACGAGTCCTGGCCGGGCTCCGCCAATCGGGCCCCGCCGACCTCGCGCCGGCACCCGACCTCCACGCAACCCGGCAACTCGTCACCGACCTCACCGACGCCGGCGTCACCGTCAACTTCGCCGAAGACGGCTGCGATGACCACACCCCACCAGAAGTCGTCGCCGGCGGAGCCCACCGGATCGTCCAGGAATCGTTGACCAACGCGATCAAACACGGCGGCCCCGACATCGCAATCGACGTGCACCTCGCCTGCAGCGCAACCGAACTCGACATTCGAGTGACCAACACCCTGGGCACACCGATCGGCGCTGCACCACCCGGCGTGGAAGGGGCGGGGCTCGCCGGGATGGCCGAACGAGCCGAAATCCTCGGCGGCACCTTCAAAGCCCACCAGGAGAGCGGGCGATTCGTCATCCACGCCACCCTCCCCACCGGGCCCGACCGAATCGAGAGGACCGCCACATGATCAGAGTCGCCATCGCCGATGACCTCGAGATGATCCGAGCCGGCTTCGAGCTCATCATCGACAACGAACCCGACATGACCGTGGTGGCCTCGGTCGCCAACGGCGTCGAGATCATCGACGCATGCCGGACCAAGAACGTTGACGTCGTCCTCATGGATATCCGCATGCCACAACTCGACGGGCTCGCCGCCACCGAACAGATCCTGGCCCAGCCCGACCCGCCGAGGATCGTTATCCTCACCACCTTCGGACTCGACGAGTACGTGTCCAGAGCCATCGTCGCCGGCGCGTCCGGCTTCCTCCTCAAAGACGCTTCGTCGGCCGACCTCATCGCTGCCATCCGCGCTGTCGCGGCCGGCGATGTCGCCATCGCACCATCACTCCTGCGGACCGTTGTCGAACAAGCCCGCACCTCGATCCAGACGCACACCGTCCCCGGCATCGACCAGCTCACCGAAAGAGAACACGACGTCCTCCAACACCTTGCCGCCGGACGATCAAACGCCGAGATCGCCGAACAGCTCTACCTCAGCGAAGCCACCGTCAAGACCCACCTCAGCCGCGTGCTGACCAAGCTCGGCGTCCGCGACCGAGTCCAAGCCGTCATCGCCGCCTTCACCGCCGGCATAGCCCAACCAGACACCAACCCCGACAAGAAGGCCTGACCCGACATGCCCACCTACGGAATGCTCCTCAGCTTCTCTGCAGCGACGGTCGTCCTGGTCATGCTGCCCGGCCCCAACCTGTTGTACATCGTCGGCAACGGGATCAGCGGCGGCCGACGAGCCGCGCTGGCCTCCGCCGTCGGGGTCGAACTCGGCACCCTCGTCCATGTGATCGCCGCTGCCGTGGGGTTGTCCGCGATCCTGCAGTCCTCGGCCGTCACCTTCTCGACCATCAAATACTTGGGCGTGGCCTACCTTGGCTACCTCGGCATCAAGGCGCTGAGGACCACACCCCACGATCAACCCAGCGTGGCCGCTGCGCCCCAGTCGACCTCACGCGTCATGGGTCGCGGGCTCATCGTCAACGTGTTGAACCCCAAAGTGTCGCTGTTCTTCCTGGCCTTCCTGCCCCAATTCATCGACGGCCAACAGGGGTCAGCGAGCCAACAGATCCTGGTACTGGGGGCCGTATTCTTCGCAATCGCGCTCACCATTGATCTCATCTACGCCATCGGATCCGGATCCCTCGGGCGATGGCTCAGCCGCCGGCCCAAACTGTTCCGCCAGCAGGAACGAATCGCCGGGGTCGTCTACCTCGGCCTCGCTGGAATCGCCGCCGCCCAGGGCGGCCACAAGCCGGCAACCAGCTGACCGCCGCTGCTGGCTGAACGGCCATCCCGGTAATCACGGCCGATGGCGGTGAACACCGAAGATCGTCACTCCGGCCCGCTGAGCTCGTTCGAATCGCAACGCTCCAGGTAGTCGACCACTCCCGTGCGCGTTTAGCGGTCGGAGCAGCGCTCTCCGTGGGCTAGGGTCGTGTCCCCCAAGCAGTCCACACCCGCACGACTGCGCCGGTGAGGAGGAACGATGGCTGAGGTCACGCACCTGGAACGCGACGAAGCGCCTGCGGCTGAATTGTCCACTCGCCACACCCAACAGATGATCTATGCCATCTCCCACGATCTGTTGGGAGCAACCCGCCACGTGAAGTCGTACGGCAAGCTGCTCGAATCCCGTCTGGGCGACGGCATCGACGCTGAGGCACGAAGCTACCTGGCTCGGATCGACGAAGCCGCCGACACACTGCGCATCAAGCTCGAGGCGCTCACGACCCTTTCGAGGGTGAATACCCGAGGCGAACCCCCTTCTCCACAGTCACTGGAATCCATCACCGAAGCCGCCATCGCCGAAACACGAGGCATCGCCACCGCCGCGTGGGCGACCGTTGGGGCTGAGGTGTCCGGCTGGGTGATAGCGGATCGTGCCCAGCTCACCGCTCTGTTGGTCGAACTCATCACCAACTCGGTCAAGTTCTGTGAGCGTCCGGCTTCGATAGTGATCCGGAGCGAGATGAGCGGCGACCGCCGCATCGTCTCTGTCACCGACAGCGGTCCGGGCTTCAAGTCACCCGCCCCCAACGTCGCCTTCGAGTTGTTTCGACGGTTCCATCGTGCCGACCATCCAGGGGTTGGCGCCGGCTTGACCGTGGTTCGTGCCATCCTCGACCGCCACGGTTCATCCGCCACGATCGAATCATCATCAGGTAAGGGCACCACCGTACGGTTCGAGCTCACGCCCGCTCAAGGCACGGCAGGGGTTGACGCATGAGCTCTGAGGCGATTTCGCGCGATCGGGAAGGACGCTTCTCGCGCATCATTCAAAGTCAGGCCACCGCACGGATCGTGCTAGTTGTGTCGCTCGCCCTCACCGCGGCGGCTTGGTACGTGGCACGCGAGGCCGTGCACGGCGGCGCCGAGGACCGCTTCGAGTTCCAGACCCAGGAACTGCAAGATGCAATCACTGACAGGATGATCGTGTACGAACAGGTGCTCTGGGGAGGCACGGGCCTGTTCAATGC
>JABDJU010000326.1 GCA_013003325.1 Acidimicrobiales bacterium | reverse complement strand
GGACAATGGTGGCTTCGATGACCTTGTCGACGATGGCGGTTGGGGAGATACTCACCCGAGCCACGCTACCGATCAGACGGGGACAGTCCCCAACCGGTCAGGTAGTGATGTGGTAATAGCGATTGTTCACATCGAAGTCGAACTCGTATCCCTCGAGCTCGCTGAAACCGGCGCCGGTCACGATCTCCCGAAGTTTGCCCTCGGTGAGACCGAGCGTGCCGAGCCCGGCACCGCCGGGCTCAGAAAGTGCGGAGTTCATGCAGTACATCACCGACATCGAATAGAACAACGAACGGGTCGGGATCTTGGCGTTGGCCTCGAAATCCGCCCCCGCTTTGATGTCGGCCACAAGCCAATCGCCCGACCCGCCCAACGCCTCCATCGTTTGCTCGGCGGCGCGTTCGGGGAATGGGAGATCGTGCAACACATCGAACGTGGTGACGATGTCGGCACTTTCGTCGGGGAGGTCGTCAAAGGTGCCCAGGCAGTATTCGAGGTTGTCCAGCTCGGAGTTCGCCCGCAGGTGATTGGCCATCTCGATGGCGTGCACCGACGGATCGACCCCTAGCACCGTCGACTTCGGAAACGCCTTGGCGAGTGTGTGAGCCAGGTCTCCCGCACCGCAGCCGACGTCGATCACTCTGGCGCCCGATTCCAGCTTGTCCTTGATCGTCGGCATCGCGGTCAACACTTCGCTCACCAGGTGAGCTCGTTTGTTGTTCGTGCCCATCGCACGCTGCATTTCGGCGACGCCGGCGCCGTGGTCGTTCCAGCCGAAGCCGATGCCGGTCCGGAACGCCTCGGCCAACCTGTCCACGGTCTCGGGCAGGGGCGGTCCTGTGAAGATCCCGGCGGTGAACGCAGGATGCTCCGCTTCGCCCAACACGATCGCCATCTCGGGCGTCAACGAGAACCGCTCGCTGTCTTTCTCGATCAGACCCGCCGCTGTCACCGCGTACAGCCATTCCTGCACGTACCGCTCGTTGGTTGCGGTGGCAGCCGCCAGCTCAGCGGCGGTCATCGAACCATGCTGAGCCAAGGGAGTGAACAGCCCGAGCCGCTGACCCATCGCCAACATCAGCCCGAGGAGCTCGCCTTCCTTGACCTGGTACACCGCCAACATCGCCAGCTTCAGCTTCTTCGGGTCGACCTCGCTCATGGCAGAACCGTAGTTCTTCGGGTCTTAGTAGTCTCCGGTCATGCTGTTGAAGCAGGCGTTCCTGGATGGGATTGCGGCCGGCGACATCACCGAGGTGTACCGGAGCTGGAAGCGGCCGACCGTGAAGGCGGGGGGCACCCTGAACACGTCGGTTGGTCAGCTCGGGATCCTGGCGGTCGATCGGATCCCACGCTCCCAGCTCACCCGCGAGGCGGCGCGCCGAGCCGGGTTCGCCACCAAGGCCGAACTGGTCGATTCGTTGCGGGCCGGCGAGGGTCGGTCGCTCTACCGGGTGAGGGTCGAGTTCAAGGGGGCCGACCCCCGGGTCGAGCTGCGCCGGTCGGGCTCACTCACCTACGACGAACTCGAAGAACTGAGATCCGCGTTCGCCAAATTCGATCGACAGCCGGTGCCTCCCGGGCTCGAGCCCGTCGCCCTCCTCCGTCTGATCGCTGAGAACCCCGGCGTGCGGGCGCCGGATCTGGCGGCCTCGTTCGATGTGGAGACGAAGTGGTTCAAGGCCAGGGTTCGACGGCTGAAATCACGGGGCCTCACCGAGAGCCTTCGTGTCGGTTACCGGTTGTCGCCTCGCGGCCAAGCTGTGTTGGACGCCCTCGATGAGGGCTCCGCTGACTGAGCGGGCAAGATCAGGAGCATGGAATTCAACTACCTGGGCAGAAGCGGCTTGAAGATCAGCGAGGTCGGGCTCGGCGCCATGACCTTCGGCCGGGAATCCGACGAGGAACTCTCGCACCGTATGCTCGACGCCTTCGTGGACAAGGGCGGCAACTTCATCGACACAGCCGATGTCTACGGGCCCGGCACTTCGGAAGAGGTTCTTGGTCGTTGGCTCTCGGGTCGCGATCGCGAAGACCTGGTGGTTGCCACCAAGGTTCGGTTCCCCACCGGTGAAGGCCCCAACGATGTCGGGCTGAGCCGCAAACACATCATCGCCAGCGTGGAGGGGAGTCTGCGGCGGCTCGGCACCGACTACGTAGACCTCCTCCAAATCCACTGTTGGGACCGTGGCACGCCGATCGAGGAAACACTGTCGACCCTCAGCCGACTCGTCGCCGATGGAAAGGTGCGATACCTCGGCTCGTCGAATCTACGCGGCTGGCAGCTCCAGAAGTATCTCGATACCGCCCGGGCGATTGGGGTGGAGGGGTTTGTTTCCCATCAACCCCAGTACAACCTCCTCGCCCGGCCCACCGAATGGGAGGTGCTGGCGGTGTGTCAGGCCGAAGGGGTTGGTGTGGTTCCGTGGGCACCGCTGCGGGGTGGTTGGCTCAGCGGCCGGTATTCCCGCAACATGGGCGGTGCCCCAGACGGCAGCCGGATCAAGACCGCCGAGGATGAGGGCTGGAGCGAGACCTGGGCTCGCTACGACACCGATCACACCTGGGCAATCGTCGATGAATTGCGGGCCGTGGCGACCGAACTCGATGCCCACCCAGCCCAGATCGCCATCCGTTGGGTGATGCAGCGCCCGGGGGTGACGGCACCGATCCTGGGTGCGTCGAAGATGGAACAACTCGAGATCAATCTCGGCGCCGTCGACATCGAAGTGGGCCAGGACCATATGGACCGATTGACCGCGGCCAGCGAACTCGACGTCCCCTACCCTTACGACGACTTCATCGAATCAGCCCAACACGGCCGCTGACCGCGTCGAAAAAGCGT
>JABDJU010000316.1 GCA_013003325.1 Acidimicrobiales bacterium | reverse complement strand
AGGTGCAACTCACCCATGCCGGCGATGATCGTCTGGCCGGTGTCCTCATCGGTGTGAACGGTGAAGGTGGGGTCTTCTTCGCTGAGGCTCATCAGCGCTTTGGCCATCTTGTCCTGATCGGCCTTGGTCTTTGGCTCCACGGCCACGTGGATCACCGGATCGGGGAACTCGAGCGATTCGAGCACGATGGCGTTGCTGGCATCGGTGAGCGTGTCACCGGTGCGCACGTTCTTCATGCCGATCGCGGCCATGATGTCGCCGGTCATGGCAACATTGCGGTCTTCCTGCTTGTTGGCATGCATCTCGAGCAGGCGACCCATTCGCTCCTTCGAGCCGGTGCGGGTGTTGAGCACCTGGCCACCCTTTTCGAGCTGACCGGAGTAGACCCGGAAGTAGGCGAGCTTGCCGACGTTGGGAGCACTCATAATCTTGAAGGCAAGAGCGCTGAAAGGCTCGTCGTCCTTAGCGGCACGCGACATCGGGTCGCCGCCCTTGAGGGCGGTTCCTTCGACATCAGGCAGATCGAGCGGTGAGGGCAGATAGTCGATGACCGCGTCGAGGAGCGGCTGGACACCTTTGTTCTTGAAGGCCGTGCCGCACAGGATGGGAACCAAGTCGCCGTTGATGGTGGCCTTGCGGAGCCCGGCCTTCAGCTCGCCTTCGGTGATCTCCTCGTCCTCGAGGAACTTCATCATCAGTTCGTCGTCGGAGGCAGCGATCGCTTCGATCAGCTCAGCTCGGTACTCGGCGGCCTTGTCGACCATGTCGACAGGGATGTCCACGACTTCGTAGGTCGCGCCCAGGTCCTTTTCGTCGGTCGCCTTGGGCCAGACGAGCGCCTTGTTCTTCACCAAGTCGACAACACCGAGGAAATCGGCCTCGGTGCCGATCGGGAGCTGGATGACCGCAACATCCTGCGTCAGCCGCTCTTTGATGGTGTCGAGGCAGAAGTAGAAGTCGGCACCGGTGCGGTCGAGCTTGTTGACAAAGCACATGCGAGGGACGCCGTATCGGTCGGCCTGGCGCCACACCGTTTCGGTCTGAGGCTCGACCCCAGCGACACCATCGAACACCGCGACCGCACCGTCGAGCACTCGCAGGGAACGCTCGACCTCGACAGTGAAGTCGACGTGTCCGGGAGTATCGATGATGTTGATGCGGTGGTCGTTCCAGAAGCACGTTGTGGCAGCCGAGGTGATGGTGATCCCACGCTCCTGCTCTTGCTCCATCCAGTCCATGGTCGCGCCGCCGTCATGCACTTCACCGATTTTGTAGTTCTTGCCGGTGTAGAACAAGATGCGTTCGGTCGTGGTGGTCTTGCCGGCATCGATGTGGGCCATGATGCCGATGTTGCGATAACGCTCGAGGGGTGTTGGGCGACCTGCCATGGTTCTGTCTAAGCCTTTTCGGGTGGGGACTCGTGCTGGACTACTACCAGCGGTAGTGGGCGAATGCTTTGTTGGACTCGGCCATCTTGTGCAGATCCTCGCGTCGCTTCGCGGCTGCTCCGATGCCGTTGGACGCATCGAGGATCTCATTGGCGAGCCGCTCGGCCATGGAGCGCTCGCGACGCTGACGGGCAAAGGTCACCATCCAACGCACGGCCAGGGTGGTCGCACGGCGCGGTCGCACCTCAACCGGGACCTGATAGGTGGCACCACCGACCCGACGGCTGCGGACCTCGAGCTGAGGGCGCACGTTGTCGACCGCCCGCTTCAGGGTCGCCACGGGGTCGCCGCCGGTCTTTTCGCCGACGATGTCGAGGGCGTCGTAGACCGCACGCTCGGCGACGGTCTTCTTGCCTGACAGCAACACCTTGTTCACGAACTGGGTTACGAGCACGCTGCGGTACACCGGATCCGGGACGAGCTCACGACGGGGGGCTGGACCTTTACGGGGCATGGTACTAGTCCTTCTTCACGCCGTAGCGACTGCGGGCCTGCTTGCGGTCCCTGACCCCAGCGGTGTCGAGGGTGCCCCTCACGATCTTGTACCGAACGCCGGGCAGGTCCTTCACACGACCGCCGCGTACCAGCACGATGCTGTGCTCCTGAAGGTTGTGACCTTCTCCTGGGATGTAGGCGGTGACCTCGATGCCGCTGCTCAAGCGCACACGGGCAACCTTGCGTAACGCCGAGTTTGGCTTCTTGGGGGTTGCGGTGTACACACGGGTGCAGACGCCGCGCCGCTGAGGGGATCCCTTCAGAGCGGGCGTGGTGCCCTTCTTGAACTTGTCTTGGCGGCCCTTGCGGACCAACTGCTGAATGGTAGGCATACGTCTTTCGCACGAACTCGTGTAGGGATTCGGTGTGTCGGTGTTCGGGCAGGGCTCACCTACGGCCATGCCGACTGGACAGGCTACCCACCGCAGAACCCCTTTACACCGTTTCTTTTTGACGGTCGCGCATCAGAATCAGATCTCAGCAGCGCGACCGATCGACCGGGTCAACAGGCCAAGGAAGGACCGTACGGCCTAGCGTTCTGTGGCGGCTTCTCCTACCACCTCGGGTGTCGCTGCTGGTCGATTCGACTCAGCGGACGCCCCCACCTGAATCGCCCTGCCCCTCTCGTAGCGACGGTGGCCGAATCGGCTATGTGGGGTCCGATGTCATCTCCCAATGCTCGGGACTGCGGAACAGCGCCGAGCGGATGAGATCTCGGATGGCCCGCATCTCGCCGGGAAGGCGATCGTGAAGGCGGGTGAAGAGTTCCTCGTGCTGTAGGAGTTCGGCGTTCCAGTCTGCCCGATCGATCGACATCGCCTCGGTGAAGTCGGCTTCGCTGAAATCCTCCAGGCCCTTCCAGGTGATGTCGTGGTGGCGCGGCATCCAGCCAAGCGGCGATTCGGTTGCGTACGCCTCGCCCTTGGCCCGCTTCACGATCCATTCGAGAATTCGCATGTTCTCGCCAAAGCCCGGCCACACGAAGTTGCCCTCCTCGTCCTTGCGGAACCAGTTGACGCCGAAGATGCGAGGTGGGTTGGGGATGTTCCGCCCGAACGACAGCCAGTGGTTGAAGTAGTCGCCCATGTGGTAGCCGGCGAAGGGCAGCATTGCGAAGGGATCCCGCCGTACGACGCCCCGCTGTCCAAAGGCGGCGGCGGTGGTCTCCGAACCCATCGTGGCAGCGAGATAGACACCGTAGGTCCAGTTGAACGACTGGACGACAAGCGGCATCGTGCCGCTCCGTCGACCGCCGAAGATGAAGGCCTGGATCGGGACTCCCTTGGGATCGTCCCACTGGGGATCTATCACCGGATTCTGGTGGGCGGCCACGGTGAATCGGGCATTGGGGTGGGCTGCCTTCTCTTCTGAGTCGGGTGTCCAGTCGTTGCCTCGCCAATCGATGGCATGGGCCGGGGGGTCGACGCCCATGCCTTCCCACCACACGTCGCCCTCGTCGGTGAGGGCAACATTGGTGAAGATGCTGTTCGATTTGATGGTCTCCATCGCCGACGGATTTGTTTCCATCGCAGTCCCCGGGGCCACGCCGAAGTACCCGTACTCGGGATTGATGGCATAGAGCTTCCCGTCGGCGCCAGGCTTGATCCATGCGATGTCATCGCCGATGGTCGTGACCTTCCACCCCTCGTCGATGAACGCCTGCGGGGGAACGACCATGGCGAAGTTGGTCTTGCCACAGGCGCTGGGGAAGGCGGCGGCGACGTAGGTCTTGACGCCTTCGGGATCGGTGACGCCCATGATCAACATGTGTTCGGCCAACCACCCGTCGTCCCGGGCCATGGTCGAGGCGATTCGAAGCGCAAGGCACTTCTTGCCCAGCAGGGCATTGCCGCCATAGCCCGATCCGTAGCTCCAAATCGACCGTTCCTCTGGAAAGTGCACGATGTACTTCTCGTCCGGGTTGCACGGCCAGGCGGTCTGGTCGGTCTCGCCCGGTGCGAGAGGCGCGCCGATCGAGTGCACGCACGGCACGAACTCGCCGTCGGTGCCGAGCACCTCGGCTGCGCCCTGGCCCATGCGGGTCATGAGCTTCATGTTGACCGCCACATATGCGCTGTCGGTGATCTCGACTCCGAGCTGGGCGATGTCGGAACCGAGCGGGCCCATGCTGAAGGGAATCACGTACATCGTGCGGCCCGTCATGCAGCCGTCGAAGAGCGGATTGAGGATGGCCTTCATCTCGTCGGGGTCCATCCAGTTATTGGTCGGTCCGGCATCGCCCTTGGTCCGGGAACAGATGAAGGTGCGGCCCTCGACTCGGGCGACGTCGCTGGGGTCGGTGCGGGCCAGGAAGCTACCCGGCCGGAGGTCCTCGTTCAGCCGGGTGAAGGTGCCGGCATCAACCAGCTCCTGGCACAGCCGGTCGTATTCTTCGTCGGAGCCGTCACACCAATGGATTGAGTCGGGCTTGCAGAGCTCGGCCATTTCCTGAACCCAGGCCTTGAGACCGTCGTGTTGTACATAATCCGGAGCGTCCATATCTCATGTGTAGACGCTGAGAAGACCCGCGGTAAATCCTCGATTGGGTGAATAGGACTTTGTACCCGGTGAGATTTGGGTCACACCGTGAACTCCTAGCCCGAGAATTCGAACGCACCGATGTCGGGGGTGCCTCCCAGCGATCGCGTCCGGCCCAGGAAGTCTCTGTCGACAACGTATTGGAACCGGGCGGTTC
>JABDJU010000281.1 GCA_013003325.1 Acidimicrobiales bacterium | reverse complement strand
GTCCCGCACCGGGCCGAGCGGGCGAGGAGTCGACAACGGGTCGCAGGCTCCGACCAGAACTCGGGTGTCAGCGGCGACCGTCCGAGCGAACGCAGATACCAGCGTCGACTTGCCGGCGCCAGCCTCGCCGGCGAGAAGTACCACCGAACCCCTCCCGGCTCGCCCGTCGGCGATTCGCTCGCTCAGCGCGTCGAACTGTGCACCGCGCTCGAAGAGTTCGGCCATGGCTCGAGACTAGATCGGATCGCTCGCCCGGTAGGCGCTGCCGGTCTGTGGGTTCACCTAGGCTGGAGTGGATGACCTCCGACGGTGCCGTGGTGCAACTCACCGACGCCGTCGCCCTTGTCGGGGGGTTCCCGGCTCTCGCCGGGGCCACCCTGACGCTGCAATCTCGGGAGGTCGTCGGTCTGCGCGGTCCCAACGGTGCTGGCAAGAGCACCCTGCTTCGGTTGTGCGCCGGTCTGGTGGCGTTGCGCCGAGGTAGCGGCGAGGTGCTCGGCTGCGATCTCGCCACCCGCGGCGGCCGGCGAGCGGTGCGCCGCTCGGTCGGTCTGCTCGGCCATGAGACCTCGCTCTACGACGACCTCACCGTCGCCGAGAACATCAGGTTCTGGAGCGGAGCTCACCGGGCCGACGACGACGATGCCGGCGCGGCGATGGATCATCTGGGACTGTCGGGCCGTCTGGCCGACGTGCCGGTGGCCGGGCTGAGCGCCGGGCAGCGTCGCCGCACAGCCATCGCAGTCGTGGTGGCCCGCCGACCGCGCCTGTGGTTGCTCGACGAGCCTCACGCCGGGCTCGATTCGTCGGGTCGCGATCTGCTCGACCGGCTGATGCTCGATGCTGCCGCGTCAGGGGCCACCGTTCTGGTCGCCACCCACGATCGAGGCCGTATCGACGACGTTCTCACCAGATGCGTGGAGGTCGAGGGCGGCATGGTGAGGGAGTCCGTCGATGGGTAGGGCCGGTCTGCTGGCCGATGCGGCGCTGATCTTCAAGAAAGATCTTCGGATCGAGCGATCGTCGAAGGTCGTGACCGTGCAGGTGTTGCCCTTCGCCGTGATGACCCTGATCCTCTTCGGGTTCGGGATCTCGCCCGATGCACGGGTGCTGCTCGGTTCAGAAGAGAGCCGGACCGTGCTGGCCCAGGTCACGCCGGGACTGATCTTCATCGCAGTCCTGTTCTCAGCTCTGCTCGCCCTGGGCCGCAGCTTCGGAGTCGAATCATCCGACGGCACCCTCGACGGGTTGCGGTTGGCCGGTCTTGACCCGGCCGGGATCTTCCTCGGCAAGGCGGCGGCTGTGATGGTGCAGCTCGCGATGGTCAGCGCAGTTGTAACCGGCGGAGCGTTCCTTCTCTTCAGCGTCGACGTGGGCTGGTCGCCGAGTCGAGCTGTGCTTCTCGTCACGACCGTCGGCGCGGCTACGACCGGGATCGCCGCTGCGGGTACGCTCTATGGAGCGCTGGCCGCTGGTTTGCGGGTTCGGGACACCCTGGTTCCGCTGCTGGTGATCCCGGTGCTCGCCCCTGTACTTCTCGGGGCTGGTCAGGCCGCTGACGCCGCATTGTTCGGTGCTGTGGCCGACGGCTGGCCCTGGGTGGGTGCGTTGGCGCTCTTTGCCCTGGTGTATGTCGGGGTGGGGATTCTCTCGTTCGAGTCGCTCCTGGAGGATGCGTGAGTGCACTAACCAACACGCTGGTCGGGCCCTCCAGTTCGAAGGTCAGCCGTGTCGTCGGGATCATGGCGATCATCGCAACCGTGTTCATGCTGCTTCTGGCGCTGGTGTGGTCGCCGCCCGAGATCGACCAGGCCGACGCGGTCCGACTGTTCTACGTGCACGTGCCCTCGGCGGTCATCGCCCTCTATGTTGCGTTCACGATCACCCTGATCGGCAGCATCCAATACCTTCGGAAGCGGTCGGTCTTCTGGGATCTGCTCGCCCACGCCTCCACCGAAATCGGGGTTCTGTTCTGTGCACTGGTGCTGGTCACCGGCATGCTCTGGGGCAAGCCGACCTGGGGCGTCTACTGGCAGTGGGATCCCCGCCTCACAAGCACCACGGTGACGTTCGTGCTGTACACCGGCTACTTGGCTATACGCCGCATGGACCTCGATCCTGCTGTCCGCTCCAAACGGGCCGCGATTCTCGGCATCGTCAGCTTCGCCAACCTGATCATCGTGCGCTACTCGGTCGAGTGGTGGCGCAGCATCCACCAGAGCGCAACCTTCGGGCTCGATACCCAACTCGACGATCTGATGCTGTTCACCGTGTTTTGGGCGGTGGTCACATTCCTGCTGATCTTCACCTGGCTGTTGATCCATCGGTTCCGGCTGGCCTGGTTCGAACACCAGGCGTCCACCTCATCACTCGACGACGCCATCGCCGCCCGCCGAGCCGAGCGAAGCCACCCACCGCTGGCCGGGGAGAGCGTCTGATGCATTGGGAATTCGTGATCCCCGGCTACCTGATCGTGTTCGGTTCGCTGGCCACCTACGTGGTGCTGCTGCTGGGCCGTATTCGCGCAATGGCCCAGCGCGTTCCGGAGAACAAGAGGTCGTTCCTTGAGTAGCGAGCTCGACCTCTCCCCGCGCGATCATGGCGCTGAACCGTCGGGTGGGCCCCGTCGTTCGATTCGCAACAAGGTCATAGGCGGCATCGTCGCTCTGGCCCTGGCCTTCGTGCTCTATCAGGGTCTCACCAACGCCCGCGTCTTCTTTCTGAACGTCGACGAGGCGATCGAACAGCGCGACGACCTCGGTGAGCGCACATTCCGCATGCAAGGAACCGTCGTGTCACAGGAGACAGACTCAGTCGATGGCCCGTTGCTCTTCACCGTCGCCTACAACGACGCCACCGCCCAGATCCGTCACGTCGGGCCCGAGCCGTCCGACCTTTTCGACCTGGGGGAACCGGTGGTGGTCGAGGGCCACTGGGCGGGCGATGTATTCGAGTCGGATCAGATCATCGTGAAGCACGACGAGTCCTACGTGGAAGACAATCCCGCCCGGCTCGACTACGAACTCGACGCTCAGTAGGACCTGACGGTGCTGTCCGCATTCGGTTCAGCCTTCGTGCTCCTCGGCCTCACGGCGTCGGTGGCCGGGATGATCACCGGCGTCGTGGCGCTGGTGCGGGGTCAACGCACCGCCACCATGATCCAGTTCGCCTGGATGGTGCCCCTGGCCGGCCTGGGCGCCTTCGCCGTCATGGAGGTCGCACTGTTCCGACGCGACTACACGGTGTCGTTCGTGCAACAGGTCGGCAGCGAGACCACGCCGCCGATCTACAACTTCGCCGCCCTGTGGAGCGCGCTGGAAGGGTCGCTGATCCTGTGGGCCTTGGTGCTCGGCCTCTACATCGCAGCGGTGCTGCGCAAGTTCTCGGACCGCCGTCGCGACCCGCTCTTCGGTTGGGCCGTGGTGGTGCTGCTTGGCATCTCCAGCTTCTTCTTCGGGTTGATGACGCTGCCCGCCAATCCGTTCCAGCGGGTGGCCGTGGCCGCCGACTTCGTGGGCCGGGGACCCAACCCGCTGCTCCAGGATCACGTGCTGGTCGCCTTTCACCCACCGATGCTCTATCTGGGTTACGTCGGGTTCTCGGTGCCGTTCGCCTTCGCCGTCGCAGCGCTGATCACGGGCCGCCTGGGCGAGGGGTGGCTGGTGGAGACCCGCCGCTGGACCGTGATCGCCTGGGGGTTCCTCACCTTCGGCATCGTGCTGGGCGCCTGGTGGAGCTACGAGGTTCTGGGTTGGGGTGGCTACTGGGCCTGGGATCCGGTCGAGAACGCCTCGCTGCTGCCGTGGCTCACCGGCACCGCCTACCTGCACTCGGTGATGGTGCAGGAACGACGTGGCATGCTGCGGGTCTGGAACCTGTCGCTGGTGTGCGCCACGTTCGCCCTCACCATCCTGGGCACCTTTCTCACCCGCTCGGGCGTCATCGACAGCGTGCACGCCTTCGCCGACGGGGAGGTCGGGCCGTGGCTGCTCACGTTCTTCGCCGTGATCACGCTTGGGTCGGTCGGTCTGATCGGTTGGCGGGGTGATCGATTGCGCTCGCCGGGGGCTATCGATTCACCCTTGAGCAGGGAAGCCGGCTTCCTGGCCAACAACGTGTTGTTCGGAGCCATGGCCTTCGTCGTGTTGCTCGGCACCGTGTTCCCGCTACTCGCCGAAGCCATCGACGGATCGCGACTGACCATCGGCCGTCCCTATTTCGATTCGCTGGGCCGCCCGATCGCCATCGTCACCCTGTTCCTCATGGCGGTGGCGCCGGTGCTTCCGTGGCGCAAAGCCAGCACCGAGCTTCTGAGCACCCGGCTGTTTTGGCCCGCCGTTGGGGCCGTCGGGGTGACGGCCTTCGCCGTCCTCGTCGGAGCTCGCGGGTTCTGGCCCGTGATCACCTTTGCGCTGGCCGGATTTGCCGGCGGATCGGCGCTGCGCCACATCGTTTTGTCCGTGCGTCGGCAGGGTGTAGGTGGCCTCATCGGTCGGTCCAACGGGGGCATGGTCGTACACCTCGGTGTGATCATCCTGGCCATGGGTGTGGCGGCGAGCGAAAGCTACAAGACCGATCGGATCTTCACGATGGAGCCCGGTGACACGGTCTTCGTCGAGGAGCACAGCTTCACCTATGAGGGTCTGGCCGCCGATCGCACCAGCCGGCGCGATCGCACCTACGCCCGCGTGGCGATCGACGGTGGCCAGGTGTACGAGCCGGCCCGCACCCGCTACACCCAGCAGGGGATTGTGGTCGGCACGCCGTCGGTCCGGCCCGGGTTCACAGAAGACCTGTATCTGGTTCTCGACGACGTGCCACCTGTGCCCGATGGACCGATCCGGTTGCGGGTGATCGTGCGTCCGCTGATCACCTGGATATGGGCCGGGGGCATCCTGATGGGTCTGGGCACCTTGCTGGCGGTCATACCGGGTTCGAGGCGTAAGACTCGGGGTCAGTCGGCTCACGAGGTTGGAGCGGGCGAGGGGACGCCAACGAAGGTGCGGGTGTCGGCGTTCAGCCGGCTGCGAGGCTTGAACCCATGACCGCACCGATGGAGCAGCCCGATGGGCCCATTCCGGAGGCCGAGGAACCGGCCGCTACCAGTCCGATCAGGCTGGCGGCGGCGGTGATCGCCGTGGTTGTCGTCGGACTGATCGGGCTCCTGGCCCTCGGGGGAAGCGATCTGGGAGCCGAGCCGAACAACACCCTCGGCAAACGGGTGCCGCTGGTTCAGGGCATGCCGATCGTTCCTGGCAGCTCGGTCAACGACGTCGGCGAGCCGATCGCGTACAGCATCGATGCCAAGGCCGGCGAGTGGACGCTCATCAACTTCTTCGCCACGTGGTGTGTCGGTTGCATCGTGGAACATCCCGAGCTGGTCGAGCTGGAGGCGTGGGGGGCGGCGAACAACCTCGGCATCGTGGCGGTGGTGTTCGACGACCCCGACACCGAGGCGATCACCGAGTTCTTCGCTGAGCGGGGCGGCAGCTGGCCGGTCCTGCGGAGCCCGCGCTCGGCGATCGACTTCCAGATCGCCCAGATTCCCGAATCTTTTCTGGTGGCTCCGAGCGGGCTGGTCGTGGAGCACTACATCGGTGGGCTCACCGCCAGCGAGGTACAAGACACCATCCAGGAGCTCACATCGTGAGGCGGTTCGCTCCGGGCAGTGTCGAGGCGTGGGTCTTCATTGTGGTGTCGCTGGTGGCGTTGATTTCCGTCGCCAGTTTTGCCGGAGGCGGGGCGGTGAATGACGGCGAGCGGGCCGAGATCTTGAACGATCAGTTCGCCTGCCCAACCTGCGACGGGCAGAGCGTCGCCGAGTCGAATGCCGCCGTTGCCGCAACGATCCGCCAGTTCATTCGCGACGAGGTTGCCGCCGGTTCGAGCGATACCGAGATACGCGATGCGTTGGTTCAGAGCTATGGCACCGAAGTGCTGCTGAACCCGCCCTCGTCGGGCGTTGCCACATTGGTGTGGGTGCTGCCCGTCGTCGTGCTGGCCGGCGGGGCCGGCATCGTGATCGCGTCGCTGACCCGTGGCCGAACGGTGGCCGCACCCACCGCCGCCGACGAACGGTTGGTCGCTGAGCTCCGGCGGGAACGTGACTGATCGAGCCTCACTCGAGGCGGAACAGAAGTTCTTGCTCGATTCGCTCGACGGTCTCGACGACGAGTTGGCCGCCGGTGAGATCGATCAGGAGAGCTTCGAACAGCTCAAGGCCGACTACACGGTGCGGGCCGCCCGGGTCGAGCGACGGCTGCGCGGTCTCGAAACCGACCAGACCACGCCGGCTGCCCGGTCGGGTATCGGTCGGGCCGGATGGGTCGTGGGGTTGATCGCCTTCGGGATCGCTAGTGGGCTGCTGTTGGCCCGGTTCGCCGGCGAGCGGGGCGTGGACGACAACATCACCGGTTCGATCGACGAGAGCCCCCGCCAGCAGGTGTTCCGGTGCCAGACCCTCGGTGCCGAAGGCGAGCTGCTCGCCAGTTTCGAATGCTTCGACGACGTGTTGGAGCGCGACCCCGACAACGCCCAGGCGCTGGCCTACCGGGGTTGGTATGGGGTGCTGGCATCGGGGTCGGCTCAGGCCGCCGGGCAAGACGACGCCGCTGCCGAGCTCCTGGCGGCGGCTGGGGTGAACCTCGACAGCGCGGTCGAGGCCGATCCCACATACGTGGATGCGAGGGCGTTTCGAATGATCGTGCTCGAACGATTGGGCCGAGTCGAGCTGGCCTGCGATGATGCCGACGTGCTGGTCGACCTCAACCCGCCGGCCCAGATCCTTCAACTCACGGCGCCGGTGATCGAACGCCTCGGCTGCTGATCACTCATCCTTCTGTCGTCACCCCAGCACATTCCCCCCAAAAATCGTCGGGCGGAAACGCCTGGCGTGCTCGCCCGACGACAGAACGGTGGGATGTGTTGGCGCGACGACAGTTGGGCGACCCGGGCTAGTCGAGCAGGGCGTCGCCCCGCACCCGGGACTCTTCGGCGGCGATGTGTTCGGGCAGTACCCGTCCAAAAAGTTGCTGGGTTCGTTCGACCCGGCCGATCACGTTGTCGTGTTCGGTGTAGGCGAAGATTGCCGCATGCCGGGGTAGCGAATGCTGTGACACCCTCGTCACACGGTGAAGTGAATAGCGGCCCTTGAAGATCTGAAGGTCGCCGGGTCGCAGGTCGAGGGTCACCACACCCTCACCGCGGTCGGCAAGAACCGCAGCGATGCGATCGAACCCTTCGTCGTCGGCGGTTCGAATATCTGGCACGTATTCGAACAGCCCGCCTTCATCGGCCTCCTGCACCAGCACGGTGACGGCGAAGTCGTTGGTATCGAAGTGCCACGTGAACTGCTGCCCGGGATCGAGGATGTTGGATGTGAGCCCGGCCAACGGGTCGGCGTAGCAGTAGAGGGCTGGAATGCTCAGACAGTCGGCCAAGAAGCGAGCGACCTCGGGCGCTCGGAATAGCACGTCGTTGGCACAGCCCGGTGCCCACGAGTCTCCCGGAATGAAGCCGCTCGATCGTTCGATGAAGGTGTTCACCGGGTGATCGAGCGGGAAGTCAGGGTTCATCGTGGTGTGAAAGTACGGGTTCATGTTCTGAACCGAGAAATGGGTATCGGGTTTGTTGGCCTCGATCTCGGCCGCCAATACCGCAACGGCGTCGGGCCGGACGAAGTCTTTGTTCAGGGCGCAACCGGTGTCGGCCAATTGGCGGCGGGCCCGGTCCACCGCAGCCCGGTAGCCGGCCGATTCCGGCTCGTGCAGCGGGTAGGCGTCGAGATCGACCAAGTCGTCAATCGTGTAGGTCGGAGCGGTCGTTGCTGACATCGGTCTCACCTTTCCCAGTGCGGGATCCAATCGCCGGCCAGGCGCATCTCGATCCCCGAGTCCTCTTCGATCTGTTTCGCCACGTGAAGCTCGCCCTTGTCAGGCCCGTATCGGTCCGCCGCTTTCTCGAATTGGGCGTGGGCCTGCCGGGTCATGTCGAGTTGGGTGCCGACGTTGGTGCTGAGTTCTTCGACCAGGCCGAGATCCTTGAGGCATAGACCGAGTGTGAACGACGGGTCGTAGTGGCCGGCGAAGATGCTGGGGGCGTCGTGCCGAGCCACGAACGAGTCACCGACGCTTTCCTTGATGGCGTACCAGAGGGTGTCGAGTGAGACGCCGTTGGCCATCCCGAGGGCGAACCCTTCGGCCAGCGCCGCAGCATGAATGAACCACAGTTGATTCGTCACCAGTTTGGTGACGTTGCCGGTGCCCCGCGGCCCGCACTCGATCACGAGACCCATGTGTTCGAGCACCGGTTTCACCCTCGCCACGCTGTCGGGGTCGCCGCCCAGAAAGAGGGTCAGGGTTCCGGTGCGGGCGCCATCCACTGCGCCGGTCACCGGGCTGTCGACAGCGGCCACCCCGTCGGGAGCGGCGGCGGCAAGTTCATCGAGAAGGGTTGTGCGGTTGGTGGTGAGGTCGACCCATATCGAGCCAGGTTGCATCGCCGCCAGCGCACCGTCGGCACCGCCCATGACCGCTTCGACATGATCTGGGCGGGGGAGCGATGTGAGCAGCAGATCGACATCGGCTGCGATTTCGACGGCCGAGGATCCCGGGGTGGCCCCGGCCTCAACGGCGACGGCGAGGGCCCGGTCGTCGATGTCGAAAGCTGTGACGTCGTAGCCGGCCTCGA
>JABDJU010000243.1 GCA_013003325.1 Acidimicrobiales bacterium | reverse complement strand
GCCTTGAGCCCGTGGCATTGCGCCGGCGGCCTCACCCAAGGGCATCGCTGGGACCTTCGCTCGCTGCCAGGAATCCGGTCGCTTCACGAACTCACTTCTGTTACCCGGACCAGTAGAGCGCGTTCGGGCCAGAAGACGGGCAGTGAGAGGCCGTGGCCTCCCAGGAACCCACCGGTCATCTCGGCTCCCCCGTCCATCCAGCCCGGCGGCGCGAAGTCGACCCCTGGTTTCTCGCCTCCGATGAACAGGGGCTCGACCCGGTAGATCTTCTTGTTGCTCAACCATGGGATCACCAACGGCGTCAAGGCCGAGGAGCTGCGGGTGGCGATGCTGGCGACGCTGAACAAGCCCTCGGTCAGCTCGGCATCGACCACGCCGTGAGCCACCAGCGACTCCTCGGGGTGATCCAGGCGGACCGGAACACCGGTGTGAAGCAGATGCCGGTGTTCCTTGTAGAGGGCGATGACCTCCTTGAGGGCCGTTCGATCCTCCGGCGCCATCGAGAGCAAATTCCACTCGATACCCATGTGCCCAAACAGCGCGGTCGCAGCCCGAAACCCGAGACTGTGTACCCGCCCGGTGGTATGGCTGGCCGGAGGTCCGATGTGGGCTCCCATCATCTCGGGCGGCACCAGCAACGACGCACCCCGCTGGATCAGTTGACGGTCCGCCGCATCATTGCTGTCTGAGGTCCAGACCCGATCGGTTCGAGCGAGAATTCCTGCGTCGATGCGGGCACCGCCGGACGAACATGATTCCCACTCGACATCGGGGTGAGCTTCTCTCAGGTCGTCGAGCAGCTCGTACAGCCCCACCACGTGCCGGTGCACCCCGGCCCGGCCTGAGGCCCCCGAACCCTGCACGATGGAGCGGTTCATATCCCATTTCACGTAGCCGATGTCGTGATCGGTCAGGATCCTGGAGATCTGATCGAACATGTTCTCCCGCACCTCGGGGCGGCCGAAGTCGAGCACCAGCTGATGTCGCCCGAGCACCGGGTCGTACCCGTCGGTGGTCAAGGTCCAATCCGGATGAAACCGGTAGAGGTCCGAATTCGGGTTCACCATCTCGGGCTCGAACCAAATCCCGAACACCATCCCGTGGCGTCGAACCCGATCGATCAGCGGACTTAGACCGGTGGGCCAGGCATCGGGCGACACATGCCAATCGCCGAGCCCTTTGGTGTCGTCGCGACGCCCACCGAACCACCCGTCATCGAGCACAAACCGCTCGGCTCCTACATCCGCTGCGGCATCGGCCAGTTCGAGCAATCGGTCGAGCTCGTGATCGAAATAGACCGCCTCCCAGGTGTTGACGTTGACCGGCCGAGGTCCGAGTTCGGCGGGTCGGACCGACTGCCGAACGTGTGACAGAAACCTGCCGCTGGCAGCGGTGAGTCCGTTGTCCGAACACGTGGCGACAACCCGCGGCATGTCGTAGGCCTCGCCGGGGGCGAGCTCCAATTCACCGGGCAGCAGAAGCTCACCCAACTGGAGGTAGCAGCGGCCATCGCCCAAGCGCTCGGCGACGACCCTGTAGTTCCCGCTCCACGCCAGCTGAGCCCCCCACACGTGCCCATCGGACTCGGCAAACCCGCTGGTACCGACGAAGACCACGGGTGAATTCTCATGCGAGGTTCGGCCCCGTCTGTTCTCGACCACCGTGGACCCGATGAAGGGTCGGCGGTTCATCTGAAACTCCATGCACCACCGACCCGAAAGGGTGAGGACCTCGGCGGCGTGGGCCGGAACGGGAAGCGACGGAGCCAGAGAGTGCACGACGTACGGGGTTGACCCGATGTTGGTCAACACCGCATCGATCGTGACAACCGCACCAGACCCGACGGCCACCGTGGCGACCAGCTGGAGTCCAGCGATCTGATCCTCCAGTACGAACGAGGCCGACGCATCGTCGACCCGCTCCTCGGTCCGTACGAACCGCGGGGACCAGCCGGTTCCGTCCGGTCGGTGACCACTTATTCCGGGGGTGCCCGGGAAGCCGAGCGACTCCTCGGCGAAAAGGCCGATGGGCGGGTGGTTGTCGAGGGTCGCCGGCGGAAGACCGGCTCGGTACGACTCCTGATTCTGTTCCGCAGCCGCCCGCGCCGCGCTGTATCGACCCCAGCCCAGAACTTCGGGCATTCCAGCGCCGGCGGTGATGTCGACCGACGTTCCGCCGTAGGAGATTCTGTGCACGGGCCGAGGGTACCGGACGGCGAAGAACTCAGCGGGCGGGGCCGTGGGTGGCGATCCGTCCCGGCAGCGGATGGTCGACGGCGGCGGCCAGGTCGTCGGCAACGGCCAGCAGTGCCGTGAGGTCGACTCCGGTTTCCACCGCCGGATCGTCGAGCACGAGATGCACCAGATCCTCGGTGGGCAGGTTGCCACCCGCCCCTCTGGCGAAGGGAGATCCCCCGAGACCGCCGACCGCGGTATCAAAGCGGGTGACACCCAGATCGATCGCCGTCTTGGCGTTGACCAACGCGGTTCCGCGGGTGTCGTGCAGGTGCAGCCCAACGTCGACGCCGGTCTTGTGCAGCACCCGGTCGACCAGATGTGGGGTCGCCATGCCGGTGGTGTCGGCGAGCGTGAACCGGGTCGCACCCAAATCCGACAGTTGCCCGATCAGGTCCGGGACCGCCGCCGTGGGTGCGTCGCCGGTGTAGGGAGAACCAAAAACACAGGAGATCACTACATCCACCGGGCGCCCCGCCGCGATCTCGACAATCGAGCCGATCGCAGCCACAGACTCAGCCACGGTCTGACGCACGTTCTTCTCGTTGTATACCGGGCACGCCGACACGGTCACGGTCAAGGCGTCGATGTTGGCGTCGACCGCCATCTCCGCCCCCCGCACGTTGGGCACCAACGCCCACAACCTCACCTCGGACCTTCGGTCGACCAGCTCCAGAACATCGGCGGGACGAGCCATCGCCGGCACCGCCCGGGGGGAGACGAAGCTCACCGCCTCGATCTCCCGGAGCCCGGTGCGGCACAGAGCGCTGATGATCTCGGCGCGACGTTCAGGATTGAGGGGCTCCTCATTCTGAAGCCCATCACGGGGGCCCACTTCGCGGATCTCGAGCATAGGCATTGCAGTGAGAATAGATCGACCGCTCCGACAAACCGATCGTCAATACGATTGCGTTGCATCTCCCCCGGTAGGGACCAACGACCCTTTCCTGCAGTGATGCCACAACTAGGGTCGGCCTAACCGTCCTATACGACATTCTCTCCAGCACCGAGGTTTCGACATGAAGCGATTGCTTGCCCTACTTTTTGCCCTTTTGTTGATCGTTGCCGCATGCGGCTCCGACGACTCGAGCGATGACTCCGCATCGTCGGATGATTCCAGTTCCACCGATGATTCGGGCGACGACACTGCCTCGGATGACTCGGGATCCGAACCGATCGAGATCGAGATGTGGATCGCCTTCAGCGATGACGCTCGTCTCAACTACACCAAGGACCGGGCTGCGGAGTTCAACGAGAAGCACCCCGACTATGAAGTGGTGGTCACATCGTTCGACTCCTACAACACGGTGTTCGAGCAGACCCAGCTTGCGATTGAAGATGGAAACCCACCGGAGGTGATCCATTTCTTCGAAGCTGCAACTCAGGAAGCCCTGGATGCCATCGACAGCAACGGAGATCCGATCTTCAAATCGGTCACCGAAGCGGTAGCCGGGCGAACCGAGATTCTGGGCGAGCCAATTGTTCTGGGTGACGTGGTGTCCGCTGCGACTCAGTACTACACGATCGACGGCTCGCTCTACTCGATGCCGTGGAACACATCGTCCACCATCATGTTCTCGAACATGAACATCCTGAACGAAGCCGGCATCACCGAACCCCCCGCCACCTGGGCCGAGGTCGAAGCGGCCTGCGATGAGATCCTCGCTCTTGCTGATGCTCCCGACAACTGCATCACCTGGCCGAACCACGGGTGGTTCTTCGAACAGTCGCTGGGCCAGATGGGCGCTGACCTCGCCAACAACGACAACGGACGTTCCGGCCGAGCCACCGAGGTCTTCCTCAACTCCGACGAGGCGATCGAGTATGTCCAATGGTGGAGCGACCTCGACGACAGCGGTGACTACGTCTACACCGGCACCCAGCGCGATTGGGACGGCACCGCAGCAGCGTTCAACGCCCAGAACGCAGCGATGCTGATCTACTCGTCGTCCGACACCACCGTACTCACCGAAAACGGTGAGGAGAACGGGTTCGAGGTGAAGACGTCCTACATGCCCTACAACCAGGATCGTGAATATGTCGGCAACCTCATCGGCGGAGCGACGCTGTGGATGGCAAACGGCCTCACGACCGCCGAAGAAGACGGCGCTCTTGCGTTCATGAACTTCTTCTCCAACCCAGAGAATGCCGCTCTGTGGCACCAGGTGACCGGCTACATCCCGATCACCAACGCAGCCACTGACTTCCTGGAGGGCGAGGGCTGGTTCGATGAAAGCCCGAATTCTGCCGTCGCCTCCGCGCAGCTCAACGATGCTGCCGATACGCCAGCCTCAACCGGAGCGCTGCTCGGTAACTTCGTCGCCATCCGTGATGTCGTCACCGCTGCGGTCGAAGACATCCTCGTCAACGACGTGGATGTGAAGACCCGAATGGATTCTGCACAGGTTGAGGCCCAACGCCTGCTCGACGACTACAACGAGCTCTACGGCTAACTTCAAACCCTGTGGGGATCATCGCAAGTTTCCTGCTCGCTGCGGCGATAGGCGTCTTCTCGTTTGGTCTTTCGACCAGACGAGAAGGCGCGCTCGGCCTGGCCCTCGGCGTACTCGGCGGGTCGGTGATCCTCGCCGCCCTTGATTTCTGCACGTTCGCCTCGGATGCGGAGTCGACCGAAGGAGTATTGGGAGTCGGGCTCGCCGGAGCATTCGCCTGGATGTTCGGCTCGGGTACCAAAGCGGTGCTGGCCCAGCAATCGAGCAACTCCGGTGGTGGCGAGATCCGCACGGGTACCTTCCGATTGGGCTGGTACTGGCCATGGTTGTTGCTGTCGCCGACCTTGGTGATCCTGGTCTTCTTCCTCTATCTCCCGGCGTATCAGACCTTCACCCTGTCGACCAAGCTCACCCGGCTAGGCGCACCGCGGCAGGTCGACCGATGCCTCAGCAACTTCTCCGAACTGCTGGTCCCGACGCCAGCCGTCGTTGTGCTCCTTCCCCTCGGCGCCGTGGGTCTCATGTGGGGCATCGGGCTCTGGCACAACCGTGCCACCCCGGGCTCGTTCGCTCACGGCCTCACCCGCTCCATCCGCCCGTTTGGGATCGTGGTCTTCCTGTTCGCCATTTACTACATCTTCGAAGACGTGAACGGCGGCTACCGGCAGATCTATCTGAACACCGTGATCGTCTCGTCGGCCACCGTCGTGCTGTCCATGGTGTTCGGGCTCGCTCTCGCCTATCTGACCTACGGCTACGTGCGTGGGATCACCGTGTACCGCACGTTGCTGATATGGCCGTACGCAATCTCACCGCCGGTAGCGGGGATTCTGTTCTTCATGATGTTCAACGCCACCGGCGGCGTGTTCGCCGCCGTGGCCGACAGTTGGTTCGGCTACGACTTCCCCAACTACG
>JABDJU010000232.1 GCA_013003325.1 Acidimicrobiales bacterium | reverse complement strand
ATGTACACCAGTCCGGTCCCATCGCTCGACGAAGTCGGTAGAGGCGGCGCATGCTGAACGCGGCAAGACACACCTGTTCACTGAGATCACGCTCGCGGAGGATTTGGACCGTTGGATCCAGCGCGTCGTCGGTTTTGACATCGATGTTCCAGAAGAGCTGAGGCCAACGGTCGAGAGCATCTTCCAGGCGAAGCAGACGATGGGGGGTGACCTCACCGTCGGCGACCAAGTGAAGTTCAGATGCCGCCGACCAGGAGAGTTCGCTGAGTGGGCCCGAGCCGGTGGTGTGTTCATCGAGGTTCTCATCGTGGAACAGCACCACCTCACCATCGGCGGTCGCCTGCACGTCGGTCTCGATGTGGTCAACGCCGGCCTCGATCGCCGCCTCGATCGCGGCGGCACAGTTGCCGGGGGGAACGGTCTTGCTGGCACCGCGGTGGGCGAGAACTCGTGGATTGCCACGGGTGAGGTAGGGGTGCACGGGTGTCTCCTGTGTCTAGTCGGATCGGCTGGGCAGTGAAGGCGTTGCCGCTGCGACGGTGACCCGTCCGAACTGAGCCGCTAGCAAGGCCAGTCGCCAGCGGCCCTTCCAGTCCAGCACGTCGATGCCATCGTCGCCGGTGATGATGAGATCTCGAGCGTCGGGAAAGTCGTGCTCCAGCGATTCTTCGACCGCTTCGATGACAGGAGCCTCGATCTCGTGTTCGGGAAGGTACGACGTGAACCAGTGAGCGGCGCTGACCCATCCGAGGGCAAAATCGCTGGCCCGAATCGAGCGTTTGAGGAAGCCGCCGAACGCCCCGACGAAGTCGCCGGTGAGCAGTTCGTCGACTCCGCCCCCAGTCTCCAAGCCTCGAGGCGAGATCACACCGAGCTCGACATGGACCTTGTCCGACATCCCAGCCCACTCCAGAACCGCCTGAGCCGTCGCCTCGTCCAACCCGCCCGAGTCCCGCAGCTGCTCGAATCGCTGGAGCCCTGTGTTGACCTCGATCACCCCACGGATGTCGTCGTGTAGCGGTTGGGTGGGCACGATGGCCATCGACCGTCGCACAACGTCGATCCAGCCCGGGTTCGACTCGGGTTCGGCCCACTTGGCCTGGCCGGCCGGACCCGAGGCCAGCGGATCGATGACCAGGTGCAGCAGGCGGGCAGCTGAGACAGAACCGAGCGTCTCGCTGACGAGGTTTCGGCTGGCAGAGACTATCCGTCCGACCGGGCGACCCTCGATCAAACCGCCGTCGGCGTACCAGAGGACCGTGTGATCCTCCGGCAGGTTCTGCACCCTGTTGTCGCGGTAGCAGTCCCTGTCGTTCGAACGATCCAGTGCTGACGACTTGAAGCCGAGCGGATGAGCGGCCGAGGTGAGCACGGTATCGAGTGGTGTCGGGCCGGTCGCTTCGGAATCCTGGTAGAGATCGCCGGTGTCGTGCTCGGGGGTGATCCGGTGCTCGGTCCAATCGACGTAGCTGATCGTTGGGCCGATCCGCCCGCTGTCACCCGGGTTGTCGATCTCGTAACCGAGCAGGCTCGTGAGGCCCACCTGGAACGTGATCGGCCAGTCGAGCTGTCGACCCGGCTCGCGGGGGAACCGATCGTAGTCAGACAGAAAGGCGATCAGCTTCTCCCTGAGACCGTGAAAACTCAACGGTGCTTCCGATCCGCCACTGCGCAGCAGGTCCATGTCGACCTCATCGACCCACGCCGTTTGCATCATTGACCTCACGTTTCGGCCCGTCATGAGGCAGTGGGCAGCCAGGAGGCCGACGATTGAACCGGCGGAGGAACCACCGATAGCGGTGACGTGCGTTTCGACGCCGTGGGCCCTCAGCTCGTGGACGGCCCGTGCCACAGCCGATACCGCCCCCGCCTGAAATGCGCCCAGCGATGCCGAGCCCGGCAGCGTGAGAGAGATTGCTAGGGGCTGCGATGTTGCTGACACATAGGTGTCGTACCCATTTCGCCTGACGGCGAAACTCGACGTTTCGCTCGGCATGAATTGGGTATCTCCCGATCATGGCTGAAACGCACTCCACTCGAGATCTGTCGCTAGGACGACTCATTGGCTTCTGCAAATCCCGTGGTATCGATCTCTTGCTGAACATCGTGTTGCTTGCCGTCCTGTGGTTTGCCTACGCAGCAGTTCGAGGCGTGACTTCGGACAACCTCGCCCAGGCGATGAACAATGCGTCGAGCCTTCTCCGCTTTCAGTCCGAAGTCGGCCTGCCGAGCGAGCTGGCCATTCAAGAGTCGGTCATCGATCGAACCGGCGTCCTGAGGGCAGCGAACTTCTATTACATCGCATTTCACTTCCCGGTGATGCTCGGATTCCTTGGCTGGGTCTGGCTGCGGCACCGGTCGAGCTTCGCCCGAATCAGGAACGTCCTGATCGGTGTGTCGTCGATCGGCCTCGTGCTCCACATGCTCTACCCGCTGGCACCACCCCGCATGATCGGGGCGTTCACCGACACCGCAGCCGAACTCGGCCCCAACCCGTACGAAATGGAGATCTCCTCGTCGGCCAACCAGATCGCAGCGATGCCCTCATTGCATGTTGCGTGGGCTCTGATCGTGGCGGTCGGCATCGTGTGGATTCTCGACTCACCTTGGCGGTACCTCGCCATTCTCCACCCGGTCCTCACGGTGGCGGTTGTGGTGGTCACCGCCAATCACTACATCGCCGACGCAATAGTGGGCTCGCTCCTGGTCGCTGCAGTATGGATGCTCATCCGGTCTGCCGCTGTTTCCTCGGACAAGGTGCCGGTAAGCGACCGCAATCGTGCCCGTGCTCTCGTCGCCGGGGTGCTGCCCACTCGCACCGGTGCGCAATTCTGAACATGAACGATCACGCTGAGCTCTACGACGTGGCGATCATCGGCTTGGGCAGTGCAGGTAAAGCATTGGCGAAGCAGCTCGCCGACAGCGGCGGCAGTCGGTCTGGCCGATGCTCTCGACGGGGTGCGTCTGAAATGATTTCGCGCACGGGCTTTCTGACCACCGAGCGAACGGTCACATAGTGAGCGAACACGAGGCCTCAACCGACGGCAGAAGGGACACCGATTC
This sequence comes from Acidimicrobiales bacterium, assembly GCA_013003325.1. Taxonomy (GTDB): domain Bacteria; phylum Actinomycetota; class Acidimicrobiia; order Acidimicrobiales; family SZUA-35; genus JABDIY01. Next base: position 10,617 of record JABDJU010000232.1, on the reverse strand, counting down.
CTACCGAGAAGCGGTGCCTGTAGAAGAGTCCGACATCGACGCCGTTCGCGACATGGTCGAAGCGCTCGAAAAGGCGGTCCACGCACCCCGCCCACGACGACGATCGCGAAACTGACGAGACCTGTCCTGTTCGCCGTGGACGCTGCGCAGTTGTGAAGTTGCGCAGCCTCGCCGATCGTTAACCGGAGCTCACGGCACTAAAACAATCTGCTGCTCTTCCGCGTGCTCGGGTTCGGGTTCATACTGACGTTGAGAGGAGGTCGCATCATGCGTAGGACCTTCACAATGCTGATCGCACTTGCCCTAGCGATCGGAGCGTGCGGCAGCGGAGCGGACGATTCGGTTACGGTTTCCGGAACCGAGGTGTGTCTGGCGGTTGCTGCGCAGGGCGACGAGAGGGCACGGTACGAGTGCGTGGACACCCTTGATGACGAACGGGTGTCGGGCAACGCGATCGTGACCGTCACGATGATCGATAGCTCCGCTACACCGGTCGCGGAGGCGGGCGAATTCTCCCTCGAGAACGACGGCGGTTCGTGGTCCGGAGACTGGTCAGGCGTCATCGAGGAGGATGGCCGCCGGGTCGCCGAGGGCATCATGTTGGGCTCCGGTGCATACGAGGGACTCCAGTTCAGAGGACGCTGGGTCTCCATGAGCACCGCCGACATCGAGGTTTCGGGCACCATCGAGCCCGCACGCTGATACGACATCGACACTCACGGAGAAGTGCGCCGGAAGTGTTGCTCTCCAACACTTCCGCCACATGTCGAGGAACGAGCTAGGCGCGCTGGCGGAAGAAGAGCCGTTGTGGAACGACCCCGTGCTTTTCGAGCGCAGGTTCTAGCCGTTTGGCTAGTTCGGCGAGGTTGTGGGTGGGAACGCTGGGGAAGAGGTGGTGTTCCAGGTGATAGGTGAGCTCGAGGAAGAGGCGTGAGATGATCGGGTCGCGCACGGTGTGGGTTTGGGTGAGCGGCGTCTCGCCGTAACCACGGTGGGGGAGATGCACCGTCATCAGCGGGAACACCCACGCTCCGTTGATCACCATGACCACATAGGCCAGCAGTCCGAACGAGCTCGGCCATATCGATTGTGGCCACAAGGTGAACCCGATGATCAGAGCGAGTGGGGCCACTGAGGCTTCGGCGAGCAGCCACGCCTTGGCCCCACCGTCGTTGGCTCGGCGATACGACCAGACCCACAGTTTCGCCAAGAAGACCGGTCCTTGTAGCACGGACTGCCAGAACGTCATCCGGGCCGGATGGCCTTCGGGGTCATCCGGACCGGGGAACACGGCGTGGTGTCGCAGATGGGTCGCTCGGTACGAGTGGCCACTTGCGCCCAGGAGGCCGCCGAGGATGAACAGCCACCAGTCGGTGGCGCGACGCGACAGCCCGAGCGATCGGTGCACAACATCGTGGGTTGCGGTCACCACAGTTACGAAGACGAAGAACACCGCAATAGGCGCCAATGGCCACCAGCCGAGCTGAGCCAGGGCGATGTACACCCCGATCGCCACAAAGGGTCGCCCCAGCGTGACCCATTGCTGGGTGCGTGACGTGTGGTTCAGGTCCGGCCCGAGCTCGGCCAGCGTGGGCAGGGTGACCGACGCGTCGTTCAGTTCAACGGCGGTCTGCGGGCCCATCATGCCGGCACACCGGCCTTCGCAGTGCGGGTCGCTGTCGCTGGCGACTTCAGCACGTTGCCAGCCACGATACGGCTGCCCAGCGTGCAGGCGACGGTTCCCAACCCGGGCCAGGTCGAGTCGCCGACCAGATGGAAACCGTCGACACCGATCTCGTGGGGAACGGCGAACAGATTGGTGTTGCGTAGCGTCTGGCGTACACCGCCTACCGCTCCGTTGGGCCGGCGGGCGAATCGCTCAAAGGTTCGAGGGGTCGCCATTTCGAAGACGACAGGATTGGTCGCCAGACGGGGATACACCCGCCGGGCGATCTGAGCCATCCGGTCCGAGATCGATGACTTGAGCGATTGGTACTGGCTCCGCTCAAGCTGCTCCCACATGTCGAGGTCGCAGTGGGTGGAGATCATGACGGCCCGATGTCCAGCGGGAGCACTCGCCAAGTCGCCAGCGGCGCTCACCGAGATGAACATGTTGTTGCCCAGTCCGAGTGGCTGGTCGTAGTCGACGAGAACCTGGTGATGGGTCCATTCGTGGTCCGAAACCTCGGCCTCTGGCACCCCGAGGAACATCACTAGCGCGCCTCCCATGCGGTCGGCATCCCGCTTGATGAATCGGTCGAGGCGCTTCGTTACCGCTTCCGGGGCGATGCGGGCCGTAATTGAGATCGGGATCGCGGCGACCACCTGGTCGGCTCGGAACGTTCCCTTGGTCGTTTCTAGCCCGAAGTTGCCCTTCCCGCCTCGTATCGCCTGGACCTCGCAGTTTCTGGCGAAACGGCCGCCGGTGGCTTCGTAGTGAGCGGTCAGAGCTTGCATGAATCCGCTCATTCCGCCGTGCGCCCGAGTCAGTCCGGCGCCGCGAATGGTGATTCCCAGAGCGGCGTTGATCAGTGGGGCGTCGTCGACGGTCGCGTGCACCGTGTCTTCGATCAGCATCGACAGCAGGCCTACCAGCGCTTTGTCGTCTCTGAGTCCGTGGCGGCGGAGGGCGTCTCCCATCGTGGAGAAGAGGTGCCGTCCGAGCGGCCAGTGCTGCGGGGGAAGGATTCGTGCTGCGGCCAGCGCATGGCCAGGTGAGCGCAACGGGAGTGAAATGCCCTTGCGGCTGGCGTCCCAGAAGGCGTCGGCCAGTTTGTCGAGCAAGGCCCAGAAGTCGCGGTGAGCCTGGGAGTCGCCGAGCGAACGGAGCCGTTCGGGGTGCCACCTGTTCGGGTCGCGATGGAGGGTTACGATCCGGTCGGGGAGCCATGCTTGGTAGCCGGGCAGCAGATCGCCTGGCGGATGGCTCATGCCGATGCTGTCGAGGAACTCGCCGCCCACACCGCCGGGCTCGAAGTCGACAAGAGTTGTGGCGCCCACATCGAAGGCAAAACCCTTGCGCCGGAAATACCCCGAGCACCCGCCGGGGAACGAGTGCGCCTCGAGCACGACCGTCGATCGGCCTGAGGTTTGAAGCCGCGCTGCGGTGGCTAAACCGCTCAGACCACCGCCGACAACAGCGACATCGACCTCGCCGATCGGCGCGTGCCCCGACGGCTCATTCGACGCTAATCGCATAGATGGACTATCGGCCTCGCAGGTAGCTGCGTTAGGGGCCTGACCTGCGACCACGCGGCCCCGCACGACCGATGTGCGCCGGGAGTGTTGCTGTCCAACACTTCCGCCGCATGTGGGGCCCGACCCGAAGGTTGAACTTGACGGAATGGAAATTAATCGGTAACTTGACGATATGGAAAATCAAAAGGATGAGCTCGATCCCAAGGCAGATCTCGCCCTGCTCGAGCGGGCCCGTTGGTCGCTAGAGCTCGATCAAGCACTGGACCCCGGGCCGTGGTGGTACGCACCGCTCGCCGCAGCTGCGATTGCCGCAGCCACCCTGTTCTCACGAAACGGATCGACGGGGATGCTCGGTCTGGTCATGATCGCCAGTCTGATGCTGGCCGCGCACGATCGATATCGGCGACCCGTGCGTCCCAGGCCGTCGATGCGGAGCGCCACGCTGGTCGTGCCGATCGCGTTGGGTACCTTCGTGCTCCTCGGACTCTGGGGGACCGCGGTATCGACGATCGGCTACGACGACTTCGTTCCCGGTTGGGCGCTGCTCGGCTGGGTTCTCACCACTGCGCTCCTCCTGGGCGGTCGGGCGATTGCTGGGGCCGTACGCGACCGTCGTGCCCCCATCCAATGAGCCTTGATGACCTCGATCCCAATCTCACGGCGCCGAAGCGGCTCGCCGCGCTGGGGCTTCTGTCGGCTGCGAAGAAGGTCGAATTCGGATACCTCCGGGATCAACTCGAACTCACAGATTCGGATCTTTCCAAACAACTCAAGGTCCTGCTCGATGCCGGTTACGTGACATCCAAACGCACCGGCAAGGGCAAGACCCGGGCATCCTGGTTCGCGATCACTGCGGTCGGGCGACGGGCGCTCAACAGCCATGCCGCCGCCCTGCAGCGTCTCCTGCAGCCCCCAGCTCCACCGGCACCGTCGGAGACCGGTTCGGCCGAGGCCGTCGTGCCGTAGACCAACCTTTAGCGAGCACGAGGTGCGCCGGAAGTGTTGCTCTCCAACACTTCCGCCACACATGTCGACCTCAAAAGCCAGGGTGACCTCTGGCTCTAGGGCCGGTTCCTCGGAGCGAGCAGGCTGATCGTGTGGGACAGCGTCTATCAGCCGTCGATGGGTCTGGCACGCTGCGGCTGGCGGGGTTCGCCGACGAACAGGGACGTCGGTCGTATCTCGACTGTTACGACGCGGCGATGTCGTTGTGGCCGGTGCCGTACCATTCGCAGCAGATTCCGACTCGGTTCGGGTCGACACACGCCGTCGTCAGCGGCCCCGACGACGGGCCACCACTGGTGCTCCTTCCGGCTGCGATCGGTGTAGGCGCGGTGCAGTGGTATCCGAATGTGGCCCGCCTCGCCGATCGGCATCGAGTCATCGCGCTTGACTTCATCGGTGCGCCCGGCAAGGGAACCCAGACCCAGCCGATTCTCGATCGCCACGACTGCGCCACCTGGCTGGTCGATGTGCTTGATGCCCTCGGAATCGATCGAGGCGATGTGGTGGGATCGTCGCAGGGTGGCTGGTTCGCGCTGAATCTGGCGGTTCTCGTCCCGGACAGGGCGGGCCGCCTGGCGCTCCTTGCTCCGGCCGCCTCGCTGGCACCATTCCGCCGGCTGGTTTCTTTGATGCTTCGAGTGGGGCCGTATCTGCCCGCTTTCACCGCCAAGTATTCGGTGCAGGCGAGCTTCGGTCGCCGCTTCCGCCCCGACGGTCGCTTCACCGACCTGGCGACCAGCGCCCTCAAACACTTTCAGTACCAGCAGCATGCCGTGATGCCGTCGGTCTTCACCGACACTGAACTGGCCGGTGTCGAGATTCCGGTGCTGGTCGTGATCGGCGACAAAGAACTCATCTACAACCCGAGGGAGGCGCTCGAACGAGCGCGCTGCACACTGCCGAGCGCTCAAACCGAGTTGATGCCCGGGGCCGGTCACCTGCTCAACATCGAACGAGCCGACAACATTGACCGGTTGGTCCTCGACTTCCTAGGGAGGTAGGGCAGCGACATGCGCTGCAAGTGTTGCCCTCCAACACTTCCGCCGCATGTCGGGCTTGCGCGGAGCTAGCGGTAGCGGCGCCCGAACTCGGCTGTGTACATGCCGGCGATGAAGACCACGCCGAGCGCGAACCAGCCGATCGAGGCGCCAAGCCGTATCCAGATCCCCGAGTCGAACGGATTGACGATGGCGATCACGGCCCCGGCAACGATCAGCGCCAGCATCTGTAATCGGCAGAATCGGCTAATCCATGCATTGGGCCCGCGCCAGTCATCGAGGCTTGAGCGATAGAGATGGCCCGCAGCCGCCTGCAACGGAAGGCTCAAGAGGCCAAGCAAGCCGAGCTGCGGGCTGGATATCGCAAGTGCGGCAGCTGCTGTGGCAATGACCATCGTCGCAACCAACCGATTGGTCAGCCGTCCACTCGGGCGAGCCAGCGGACGGATACTCAGCAACCAGGTCTGCATCGGGAACGGAGAGAGCGAGCTCACTCGCACGAGCTCCCTGGCCAGGCGCACCGCTCTGGCCCGCGTCTCGACGGTGCGAACCTCCTTGGCCCGGATGGCCGCAACGTCGTCGTTGTAGCGAGCACACGCGGTAGCGACGCGGTTCGCTTCCGTTGCAGTCGCCATGTCGGTATGGGCGCGCACAAGTGCGCTCACCGACTTCATCAAACAGGCCATTCCGCGAAAGAACGGGAGCGACACCGCGGCATCACCGACGAGCAAGACATGGGTGTGCAGTTCGGGCAACGAAAACGTCACTTGCTCGCTGTAACGATGCTCGAGTCGAAATGTCGACGACACCGATACCTCAACGCCGGTGCGGCCGAGGTTGCCCATCATGTAGCGCACGACCTGTGAGAACAGGGGCGCATCGATCGAAGTGAGAAGCTCCGGTGTCAGTTGCACGGGGTTCGATGGCCGCGCCCCAAGTGCCACGATCGAATCGTGTTCGTCAGGGTTGAGGAACAGATCGACTTCTGCAAACCCGTTTGGGTTTGCTCGATAGTCCAGTGCAGATCCCAGCAGCTTCGCCAGTTTGAACTGGTTCACGCGGTTGAGTCGGTCAGGCAACTCATCTCCATCGAGTCGCAATCTCACGACAGTTTGATGCACCCGTTCGACGGTCGGGACGTCGCCGGCAACCAGTGCTCGTGTCGCACTGTTCACCGAATCTGCGCCCACGACGGTCAGCTGGGTGCGGGATCCGGCCAGGTTGCGCTTGTGCATCGCTGACCGCAGTCGCCGGATATCGAACTCTCCCGGGCCGGATCCGACGTGCGCCAGCGTCTTCGAGATTCCCAGCCGCGAGACCAGGTCGAGTAGGACCGACTCGAGGGCGTTGGCGGCGGGCCGAAATCGCTCAGACTCGAGGAACGTGATCAACTCGTCGAAGAGTTCGTGCTGCAACTCATCCCGGGCGGCGAGATAGGGCCCGTTATCCATTCGCAAACGATGGGTGCGTTCGTAGCTGTCGCGCTTGTCGACGAGGGCGATTGGCCACGCGTCTTCGATGTCGAGCTGTCGCCGCCGGATCCCGGCGACCAAACAGAACAGCAGGCCCGCCGGGCCAGCACCAACGACACACGTAGCGATCGCCGGGTCCGGTTCTTCGTCCACGGCCGCGATTATCGGAACGTTTTGCCGAAGACTGTCATTGCAGGATCTTCCCACGAATGACGGGGACCCGGTAGCCGACGAGGTGCGCCGGCAGTGTTGCCCTCCAACACTTCCGCCGCATGTTGTCGTGCGGGAGAGCAGGGGCGGCGATACTCGCTAGGTGGAGGACTCGACGTGGCGGCTCGACGCAACATCACAGGCGGGTCTCGTTCGGTCTGGCGAGATGAGCGCCGTTGAGCTGGTTCAAACCGCGCTTCATAGAGCGGAGGAGCTAGCTGAGCTCAATGCGGTGACGGCGTTGTTCGGTGAGCGAGCGCTCGCTACCGCGGCCGACGTATCGGGCCCCTTCGCTGGGGTGCCGATTCTGCTGAAGGATGCCGGTCAGGAACTAGCCGGCACACCCATGTGGATGGGATCGACTGTTCTCAAGAAAACCGACTACGTCTCGACTGCGACTACCGAACTCGCGGCACAACTCGAAGGTCTCGGCTTTGCTGTGATTGGCAAGGCGGCGGTGCCCGAGTTGATGACTGGCATCACCACCGAGCCGCCCATCGGTCCGCCCACGCAAAACCCGTGGGCGAGAGATCGGACAGTTGGTGGTTCCAGTGGCGGGTCCGCGGCGGCTGTGGCGGCCGGAATCGTTTCCATCGCCCACGGCTCGGACTCGTCCGGCTCGCTTCGGTTCCCCGCCAGTTGTTGCGGGGTCTTCACCCTCAAGCCATCGGCTGGCCGGATCTCGTCTCGTTTCCCAGGCGGCGTTCCGGACCTCTGCAACCGGCATACCGACTTTGTGCTGGCACGATCGTCCCGCGACCTGGCAAGAACCTTCGCCTCTCTCGCTTCAGCTTCCGACACACCCGTGGGTTCGATCAAGCGTGTGGCTCTGCTGGAGGCGAGCCCGTTCGGGATCTCGGTTGACCCCGCCGTTGAGCAGGCTCTGCATGATGTTGCGAGCGAGCTGGCCCACGTTGGCATCGACGTCGACCACGTCTCGCCCAGGTTCCTTGAGGACTACGGAACCGTTGCGGACAGAGCCGTGCCCATCATCGCCGACGCCCATCGAGCAGCCATGGTCGACTGGATTGAGACCCAGATCAAGCGGCCTGTGACCATTGGAGACCTCTCGACCGCCTCGCTCGAAGTAGCCGAACGCGGCCGACGGCTCGAACCTCAAGCCGTCCATGAGGCCAGCGCGGCGTTCAGCGACGCGGCGCGCGTCGCCGCTTCATGGACCGGCCAATTCGACGCTCTGTTGTTGCCGATTCTCGACGTTGTCCCGTGGCAGAACGGCTCGCCCAACCCGAGCAGCCAGCTTGGCGGGCTCGTGTGCAGTTTCGCCAACCTCTCCGGCCAGCCCTCAGCCGTGATTCCCACCGTGCAAAATGGACTACCTGTCGGAGTTCAACTCCAGGCGGCATCGGGTCACGACGAGGCCTTGCTCAACCTTCTCCACACGGTCAGGCCCACCGCACCACAGAGCCCTTACATGAGCAGCTGATGTTGGCCGGGCCACACGCGCCGAGAGTGTTGCTCTCCAACATTTCCGCCGCATGTCGAAAGCCCGCAGCCGAGCAGATTGAGGGTGACAGAACGTGTAGGTCGGCGCATGCTGACCTCATGGGCACCGTGATCGAGGCCCCTCCTCCGCTGGTTGCGGCACCCGTGCCACCTATGGGCTCGTTGCTGAAGCGGCGAGTGCGTTCGGTGTTCGTGCGCGGGCTTTCGGCGGTGATCGCCGGTGTTGTGGTGCTTGGTATCGGCGGCCGGCTGGTGATGTTGGGCTCACGCCTCCTCCATCCCGAGGCGGTGGGTCGAGTGACTGAGAATGGCAATCGGGTGGGGGATTTCACGGTCTCAGGCACGTTGGCGCTCATAGTGTTCGGCGGGCTGCTCAGCGGCCTTCTGGGAGGGATTGTGTGGGTCGCAATCAGCGAGTGGGTTCCCCCAAATGTTCTCCTGCACGGATTCATAGCCCTGAGCCTCGGCGGTTCGTTCCTCATCCAATCCGACAACACCGACTTTCGTATCGTCGACGACGCCCGCATCGACCTCGTGCTGCTGGCCGGCCTCGTGTTCGCGTTCGGCATGGTCGCGATGGTTACGTTCCGCTGGCTCGATGCTCGCGTGCCTACTGAACCGGGCCTGGTGGCAGCTGTCATCTACGGAGCTCTCATCCTCCAGGTCTCGCCGCTTACCTTCGTGGTGTTTGCCAGCATGACGAGCACCGAATTCTCCTCCTTCGACCGTCCGCCGGTGTGGACCGGCTGGTTGCTGCTCGCCACCCTCGTCGTGACGGTCGCGTGGTGGATACAGCACCTAAGGGGATCGGAGAAACCAGCGCAGTTTCACCGACTATTGGGGACCGTGTTGGTCGCGGTCGCTACGGCGACCGGTGCATTCCATCTGGCTACCGAGATCACGCGGATCGTGTAACCCGAAGCCATACAGCGGTCGCTTCGGAGCCGTTAAGCGGCCGGAAACTAGTATTGGAGATGCGACGAGCAGAGGAGAATCCGATGTCCGAGGAGCCAGCGGCTATCGAGGGGGCCCGAGCCTATGAGGCGTTGCACGTCCCGGCCCTTTTCGGGCAATGGGCGAGCCCGGTGCTTGATGCGGCCGGCGTCAAGCCGGGTGACGCGGTGGTCGATGTTGCCTGCGGAACCGGTGTGCTTGCGCGGCATGCACTGAATCGGGTCGGCTCGAGCGGCAGGGTCGTGGGGCTTGACGTCGGCGCAGGCATGCTGGCCGTTGCCGCCGACATCGAACCCGACATCGAGTGGATCGAAGGAAATGCAGGTGACCTTCCGTTCGACGACGCCGAGTTCGATGCGGTAGTGAGCCAGTTCGGCCTGATGTTCTTTCCCAACCGAGCGGGAGCTATCTCGGAAATGCTGCGGTGTCTGAGATCCGGCGGCCACGCTGTCGTGGCCGTCTGGGACTCGTTGGAGCGATCCGGGCCGTATCAAATCACCGTCGATTTGTTGCAGCGGCGAGCCGGCACAGCGGCCGCCGATGCCTTGAGGGCGCCTTTCGTGCTCGGCGACATCAGCGAGCTGAGTGCCCTGTTCGCCGGTGCCGGGGCAACGGAGGTCTCGATCGATACCCAGGTCGGCACGGCCCGTTTTCCCAGTGTCCGCACGATGTTCGAGGCCGATCTTCGGGGCTGGCTGCCGATCATGGGCGTTGATCTCGATGAGCAGCTCATCGGGGAGCTTCTGATCGAAAGCGAGGAGCTGCTGGCCGGGTATGTGGTCGAGTCTGGCGAGATGGTGTTCCCCGCCCCAGCCCACATCGTCACGGCCGCTGCCTAAGCCGGCACAATCACACGCGATCGCGCCTAGCCTCAACGCGAGGTGTCGGGGGAGTGTTGCTTTCCAACACTTCCGGCGCATGTGGTCAGCTCGGGCTACGTTGCGCCCATGGCCGCTCTGGATCTCGAGTTCGTACGAAGTCAGTTCCCAGTGTTCGGTCTGGCCGACGGGTCGGGCACCGCGTTCTTCGAGAATGCCGGCGGGTCGTTCGCCTGCCGGCAGACGATCGAGGCCCTGACCGACTACTACACCAAAACCAAGGTGCAGCCCTACGCCGCCTACCCGTCGTCGGCTGCGGCGGGGGCGCAGATGGATCGCTCACACCGGCGATGGGCCGAGGCGCTCGGGGTGGCGACCGACGAAGTGCAGTTCGGGCCGTCCACCTCGATCAACACCTACGTGTTGGCCCACGCCTTTGCCGACATCATCGGGCCGGGCGACGAGGTGGTCGTCACCAACCAGGACCATGAAGCCAAT
>JABDJU010000187.1 GCA_013003325.1 Acidimicrobiales bacterium | reverse complement strand
GCTGGTTGCACGAAACCGGCCCGCACCATCCCGAACGCCCGGCGCGTCTCGACGCATTTCGCCATGGGATCGAGCAGGCTGATCTGGCCGAGGCGGTCACCTGGATCGAGGCCCCTCCCGCCGATAGGGCAGCGGTCGAACGTATACACCCGGGCGAAGTCCTCGACCGGCTCCAGATGCTGTGCATGCAAGGTGGAGGCCCGATCGATCCTGACACGATTGTGAACGAAGTGTCATCGGACGCAGCATGGGTAGCAGCAGGAGCCGGCCTCGAACTGATCCGCCGACTCGACCGAGGGGAGGCCGACGCCGGCTGGTCGGTGGTGCGACCTCCGGGCCACCACGCCCTGCCCAACAAGCAGATGGGCTTCTGCCTGATCAACAACGTCGCGGTCGCCGCTCGGTTCCTGGCCGACCGGGGGGAGCGGGTCGCAGTGGTCGACATCGACGCCCACCACGGCAACGGGACTCAGGACATCTTCTACGACGACCCCGACGTTCTATTCGTCAGCCTGCATCAATATCCGTGGTACCCGTACACCGGAGCGGTCGACGAAATCGGCGCCGGGGCCGGCGTCGGAGCCACCGTCAACATCCCGCTTCCCGCCTCTACGGCGGGGTCGGTGTATCGAACCGCCCTCGAAGAGATCGTGATCCCGCGCTTGGAGCGGTTTGCTCCTACCTGGATGTTGATCTCGGCCGGGTTCGACGGCCACCGCGCCGATCCGATCACCGACCTCGGTCTGAGTTCGGGAGACTACGCCGATGCCGCCGACCTTTTGATGAAGATCATGCCGGCCGGGCGGCGCTTGCTGTTTCTCGAGGGCGGGTACGACACCGACGCGCTCGCGGCGTGTGCGGGATCGGTGGCCGCTGCCGCCGTCGACCACGACTATCGGCCCGAACGTCCCACCGATGGTGAGCGCGGCGCGAGCGAGGTGGCGGCGGCAAAGGTTGTGCATCTCCGAACACATGAATGAGCTGCACCCCATCTCCGGCACCGCTCGCAGACTGGGCCAACGGTTCGACCGGGCCGGTTTCCAGTTGTTCGTAGTCGGGGGCGCAGTGCGCGATCAGGTCCTTGGACTGTCCTCGACCGAAGACGACATCGACATGACCACCGACGCCCGACCGGCCGACATCGTGGCGCTCTTGGAGCCGATTGCCACGGCGGTGTGGCGGCAAGGGGAGCGCTTCGGCACCATCGGGGCGACCGTGTTCGGTCGCGACGTCGAGATCACCACGTTCCGAAGCGAGACCTACAGCGGACACAGTCGCAAGCCGGTGGTCGGTTTCGGTGATGACCTGCGCACCGACCTCAGCCGCCGCGACTTCACGATCAACGCGATGGCCCTCAGCGCCAGCGACGGTGACCTGCACGACCCCTTCGACGGTGCCGGCGACCTCCGGGCTGGTCTGCTTCGAACCCCGCTCGCACCAGAGGTCTCATTCAACGACGATCCGCTTCGCATGCTTCGCGCCGCCCGGTTTGCCGCACGGCTCGATCTACGATTCGACGACCCGCTGATCGATGCTGCGACCACACTCGCACCGCGAATGGAGATCGTGTCCGGTGAACGGATCTTTGCCGAGATCGAACGACTGCTCCGCCTGCCAGACCCGTCCGCCGGGATCGAGTTCCTCTGGACCACCGGTGTGCTGTCGGCGGCGTTCGATCGTGCTCCGCTGCCCTCCTTCACCACCGTCGCCGAAGCGATCGACCGTATGGCCCACGCAGAACCGGTCGACAGCGGTGTTCGGTGGGCGGCGCTGTGTGTCCTCACCGGGGTCGATGTCGAAGAATTGTCGTTTCAACTACGTATGTCGGTCGACCGGCGAAAAGATCTCAGCCGGCTGAGCTCCGATCGTCTTCCGACGACCTACCAGCAGTCGGATCTCCGCCGGCTCATTCTGAAGCCTGGTCGGAGTCAGGTGCTGCGCATGGTTCAGTTGGAGCGCATCCTCGAGATGCGGCCCGACCCAGAGCTCGCCCGTTTGGCGGCCGACTTCTCCGAACTCGTTGATCGTGAGCCTGCCCACGCGCTTCGCTCGCCCCTCAGCGGCGGGGAAATACTCTCGATCCTGAATATCGATCCCGGCCCGGTCGTGGGCGATGTGACCCGCCATCTCGAAGAACTGGCGGTCGAGCAGGGTCCGCTCTCGCCCGAGAGCGCGGCTCAGGCGGCACGGTTGTTCCTGCAGCGTAAGCAACCGAGTCCGACCGATGGTCCCCGGTGAGGCGGGGTCCGTTAGTCTTCGAGATGTGGTAGTCGATCCTCGACCGGGCCGCGCCGCAAGCGTGAGCTACCGGCTCACCCGACAACAAGTCGTCGACGCGGTCCTCGACGGACGACGCGACCGAGCCGAGGTCTGCGATGCTCAGCCCGAGCTCCGTCGCGTCGCAACCCACCACGCGTCGCCGCTGTCCGAGCCTTGCCCGATCTGTGGCTCCGACGATCTGGGCGTCGTCACCTTTGCCTTCGGACCGGGCCTTCCCAACGGCGGACGCTGTGTCACCGACATTCGAGAAATGCAACGCCTCCGGCGCCGCGGCCGTCCGACCCGCGGCTATCGGGTCGAGGTGTGCGCGGCATGCTGGTGGAATCATTTGCGTGAGACGTTCCCGATCTCGGAGGGCTCACGAGGACGGCGCCTTCTGGGTTAGCGCCCCTAGGATGAAGACCCAGGTCGTCGGATCCCGACATCGGTCCGGCATCCCGCTCGGCTACAACTATCGACCGCTGTGATTGAACTCCTGCTGCAACCTCGGCCGCCGAGGAATCGCCGCCGAAACCCTCTTTGGAGGCTTCGTCGAATCGGGCTCCTTCTGGTGTTGGCCGGTATCGGTGCGCTCACCGCGGCGGTGATGGTGCTGTCGAGGTCGATCCAGCTGCCCGAACTCGCTACCCCTGACCTGTCTGAAACCACGTTCATTTGCACATCGGAGGTCACCGGGCCCTGCACCCGCGATGTGGCGACCGCGACGCTGTCGTCGGTCGAAGATCGTGAGCTCGTCACCTACGACCAGATCCCGCCGGTGCTGATCAACGCTGTCATCGCCGCTGAAGACAAGGACTTCTTCGATCACGAGGGAGTGGACCCCTACGGCATCGCTCGTGCCCTCTACCAGGACATCCGCTTCGGCGGCACCCTCCAGGGTGGTTCGACCATCACTCAGCAGTACGTCAAGAACAGCTTCCTCACCCCCGATCGCACACTCACCCGCAAGATCAGGGAGGCCACGCTGGCGATCAAGCTCGAGCGAGAGGCTGCGGGCGACAAACGGGCCGGCAAGGAACAGATCCTCCTCGACTACCTCAACCTGATCTACTTCGGCCGAGGGGCCTACGGGATCCAGGCGGCCTCGCAGGCCTACTTCGACAAGAACGTCGAGGAGCTCAACCTGGCCGATGCGGCATACCTGGCCGGCCTGATCCGAGCTCCGGAAAGCGCTGACGCCCGCGACAACCCTGAAGAAGCCAAGCGCCGGCGGTCAACGGTGCTGCGCCGCATGCTCGAAGACGGCCACATCACCGAACTCGAAGCGGAACGGGCCGACAAGCGCACCCTCAACACAATCATTCCGCAGGCGAGCCGGGCCGGACTCGGCGAAGTCAAGGGCTCGGAGTTCGGTTCTGAGTATTTCATCGAAGCCGTCCGGCAGCAGCTGGCGGAGATCTACCCCGACGGGGGCCTCTACACCGAGGGCCTGCGGGTCTACACCACGCTGGACCACGACCTTCAGAAGCATGCCTACCAGACGGTGGTGAACGAGCTGCCGCCCGAGGAGCCGGACAATCCCACGGCGTCGATCGTGGCCATCGACGACCGGGGCCGGGTTGTCGCCATGATGGGCGGAACCGACTTCAGATCGAGCGAAGTCAATCTCGCAACCGGCCGCGATGGCGGTGGGTCGGGCCGCCAGCCGGGCTCGGCGTTCAAGCCGTTCGTGCTGGCGGAGTCGCTCGAGCAGGGATTCTCGGCCCGCTCGTTGTATGCCGCTCCGTCGGTCATCGAGATCGAGGGCGCCAACAACGGGACTGTCTGGCGGGTGAAGGGGGGCGGCTCGTCGAAGGGATATCGAGATCTCGTCGACGCCATGCGGGTGTCATCGAACGTCGTCTACGCCCAGCTGATGATCGACACTCGACCCGATCAGGTGGTGCAGATGGCCCAGAAGCTCGGCGTCACGGCCGAGCTTCCAGCGGTCAACGCCCTGGTGCTCGGCGCCGGGGAAGTGTCGGTGCAAGACATGGCATCGGCCTATAGCACCTTCGAACGCGAAGGTGCTGTGTTGGAGCCGGTGATCATCGAACGCATCGAGGATCCCGAAGGCCGAGTGTTGTGTTACTACCCCGTGAACGGGGTCTGTCACGACGGCGCCGATCGAACCGCTGAACAGGTGCTGGACGCCGAGATTGCCCGCCAGGTGAGCCACACCCTGACGCTTGTGGTGAATGAAGGAACCGGCCGGAACGCTCAGATCGACCAGCCGGCGGCGGGAAAGACCGGAACCACGCAGGACGCCCGGGATGCCTGGTTCGTGGGTTTCACGTGTGATCTCACCGCTGCGGTGTGGATGGGCTACCCGGGAGCGCCGGGCGAGCCGCCCCGCTTCATGGACGATTTCAGGGGCATCGAGGTCCATGGCGGCGACTTCCCGGCCCAGATGTGGGCCGAGTTCATGAGCCGCGCCTCCGAAGGCAACGAGGAGCCCTGCACCGAGTTGCCGACCTCGAACGATTTCACCGGTCGGGTTCGCAACACCAACCTCTCGACAACTACCACTGTGCCCCCGTGCCCTGGACCGGGCGAAGAACCGCTGGCCCCCGGGGTGGTGGAGTGCATCCCGGCGCCGGTCGAACCCGGCGACACCTCAACCACGACGAATCCAGAGGGTGAATCCGACTAGGTCCGGCCGTCGCCGGGTGGCGTGGACCGACCGGGGCGCTAGCCTTACAGAGCTTTATTCACCCTGCCCCAGCTTGGGGCTCCGGTCACAGCCGGAACCGTAGGGAGGTTGCTCGAACATGCGAGCCTACGAATTGATGATCATTTTTTCCGCCGATCTCGACGAGTCGACGGTGCAGACCTCGATCAACAGGATCACCGGTCAAGCCAAGGACGCCGGAGCCACGGTGGAAAAGATCGACAAGTGGGGCGTCCGTCGCTTCGCCTACGAGATCGATCACCGGTGGGAAGGGTTCTACGTGGTTCTCGAAATCGCATCGCCTAACCCCCTCGACGAGACCGATCGCACCCTTCGTCTCGCGGACGACGTCATCCGCCACAAGTTCATCCGACTGCCGCTGGCCGAGGCTCATCGCCGCGGCCTGGCTGCAGTCACTGCCTGAGAGGAAACTCATGGCTACAGACAACTCGGTGACCATCACCGGAAACGCAACACGGGAGCCCGAGGTTCGGTTCACTGCGAGCGGCAGCCAGGTGGCGTCGTTCGGAGTGGCGGTCAACCGTCGCTGGCAGAACCGCCAAACCAACGAGTGGGAAGAATCGGTGTCGTTCTTCGACGTCAGCTGCTGGAACCAACTCGCCGCGAACGTCGCTGAGTCGGTCGGGCGCGGTACGCGGGTCACCGTAACCGGTCGTCTCGATCAGCGATCCTGGGAAACCCAGAACGGCGAGAAGCGATCCAAAGTCGAGATCGTCGCCGACGATGTCGCCGTGAGCCTCCGTTGGGCCACTGCAACCGTCACCCGCAACGAACGCGGCGATGGTGGCGGCCGTGGCGGCGGTGGCGGTGGCTACCAGGGCGGCGGCAATTACAGCAATCAGTCCGGAGGCCGAGACTTCGGCGGTGACCGCCAAGATGCGCCCCCGGCCTACAACCCTGACGAGGAACCCTTCTAATGTCACGAGCAGCATCCCGCAAACGAGGCAATCCCAAGGACACCAAGCGCCGGGGCAAGAAGAAGATCAGCATCCTCTCGAGTGAGAAGATCGAATACGTCGACTACAAAGACGTCGACCTGCTCAAACGATTCATGTCAGACCGGGCCAAGATAAAGAGCCGACGGGTGAACGGCAACGACGTGCAGCAGCAGCGGGTGATCGCGAGGGCGATCAAGAACGCTCGCGAGATGGGCCTGCTTCCCTACACCAACCGTGTCACCACACAGCGTCGCTCCCGCGATCGCGGCGATGGTCCCCGTCGCCCCCGCGAGGACGAGCGACCAACCGAAGAGACCGAGGTGCCAGAAGGTGTCGAGGTCGAAGCGGCTGAAGCAGCTCCACCGGTGGAGAACATCGAATCGGTCGAGACCGCAGAAGGGGTTGAATGATGAAGGTTGTTCTGCGCGAAGAGGTGAAACACGTGGGCCGTCGCGGTGACATCGTCGATGTCGCCGACGGCTACGCCCGTAACTTCCTGATTCCTCAGGGAAAGGCACTCAAGGCCTCGAACGGCGTGGAAGCCCAGGCCGACGCGATGCGGCGAGCCTGGAGTCAGAAGAACGCCAAGGATCGCGAAGCAGCCGAGGAGATCGCCACCAAGGTTGTTTCGAACCCGATCACAATCGCCGCCCGGGCCTCCGCCGACGGCAAGCTTTTTGGTTCAGTGACCGCAGCCGACATCGTGGCCGCCCTCGCGGAGCAGACCGGTGTCGAGCTCGACCGCAAGATGGTCACCGACGAGCACCTGAAGGAGCTCGGGACTCACACGGTGACCGCGACCCCCCACGCCGAGGTTCAGTTCCCGATCACCATCGAGGTCGTTGCTGCCTAGAGCACACCCGGTCGGGCCCGAATAGCAGACCCGACCGTTTCGCCTGCTCAGACCGCGTCGTCGAGGATGCTACTCACGGTAACAAGAACAGGTAGTTATCCACCGGCCGGCGACGGATCTGTGGATAACCACGTTTTGCCGATAGCGCAGGGATTTCCACGCCTTTTCAACCTGCGATGGGCGTAGTTTTCCACCGCAGTTTGCTGCTTGGATAGAGACGATGGTTGGAGAGAGTTCTACAAGGCAACCGCCCAACGACCTGGTCGCCGAGGCGTCGGTGCTCGGAGCGATGCTGCTCAACAAGATGGCGATCTCTGATGTCGTCGAGATTCTCGAGGCCGAGCACTTCTACCGTCCGGCCTACGGCCACATCTACTCGGCGATCACCACGCTCTATGCCACCGGCGAACCCGTCGATCCGGTAACGGTCAGCAGCGAGTTGACCGCGGCGGGCCTGCTCGACGCCATAGGCGGTCCGAGCGTTCTGTTCTCGCTGCAGACCGACGTGCCTGCGGTGGGCAACGCCGCCGCATACGCCCGGATCGTGGAGGAAAAGGCGCTGCTGCGCCGGGCCATCGAAGTGTCGAACCAGATCGCGGAGATGGCCTATGGCGTCCCCGACGACGTGGCCAAGATGATCGACGAAGCCGAAGCGCTGATGTACGAGGTCGGTCAGCGCCGTATCACCGGCACCACGGTCGAGATCAAGGATCTGTTGAGCGAAAACCTCGACCGGCTGGAAGCCCTGTATGAACAGGGAGACGCCATCACCGGCATGCCGACCGGGTTCATCGACCTCGACAAGCTGATGGCAGGCCTCCAGAAGAACGCCCTTTATGTGGTGGGGGCCCGTCCCGGGATGGGCAAGACGGCGTTCCTGCTCGGGGTTGCCGCCAACGCCGCCAAGGCCGGCCATCCGGTCCTGCTCTTCTCGCTCGAGATGTCGAGCCTCGAGCTCTCACAGCGAATCCTGTGCTCGGAGGCCAAGGTCGACTCGACCCGGATCAAGACGGGCAACCTCCACGAAGACGACTGGACCCGGATCGCCCATGCCACCGGAACGCTGGCGGACACCCCGATCTACATCGACGACCACCCTCAGACCTCGATCATGGAGATCCGGGCCAAGGCCCGGCGTTTGCGCAGCAACATCGGTGAGCTCGGGCTGGTGGCGGTCGACTACGTGCAGCTGATGAGTGGGCGAGCCAACAGCGAGAGCCGCCAACAGGAAGTGTCGGAGATCAGTCGCAATCTCAAGATTCTCGCCAGGGAACTCGAGTGTCCGGTCGTTGCCCTGGCTCAGCTCAACCGTAAGCTCGAGGAGCGGGCCGACAAACGACCGATGTTGAGTGATCTGCGGGAGTCCGGTTCGCTCGAACAGGACGCCGACGCCGTCTTCTTCCTGTATCGCGACGAGCAGTACAACTCTGACTCACCCGACGCCGGCATGGCCGAAGTGATCGTGGCCAAGCACCGGAGCGGGCCGACGGGCACGGTGAAGTTGGCCTTTCTCGGTCGGTTCACCCGCTTTGAGAACATGGCGCATCGCCCCGAGCCTGTCGGAGTACCTACCGGGATCGACGAGTTCTAGTCGGCGACCTGTACGAAGACCGCAGGCGGCGGTGCCTCCGGCGAGCCGGGGGAGACCGCCGGTACCGGTGTCTGCTGTTGCTGGGTCGCGTCGACCACGCCGACCAGAGCCAAGCAGGCGGCCGCCCCCAGGATGACCTGGATCACCAGGCCGGTGGTACGGCTTCGTTCCGGAACGCTGTAGGACGAGGCGGTGACGGCGACCGCGGTCCGGCGCGGCAATCGCTCTGTTCGGCGGAACTGAATCGGAGTGCGCTGCCTCACTCGGGTGCGCGTCTGGGTTGTGGTCGTCTTGACTTCGAGCATGACGGCTCCTTGTCCTTAGCTTCGTTATCGACACGCTGCGGCCCATTCTTGAGCGGGTCAAACCACCCATGACCAGCCTGTCGGCAAGATTCCGCTCAAGGTTCGGGGCCGCGAGTCCGTTACAACTCGTGCAACCGGTGGTCATCGCCCACACCGGATGTAGCGAGTAGTGCGGGGGTTACCAACTCCCTCCACACGCATCGCCACCTCTGCTCTTGCAGCAGAGGAGCCGGTGGCCCCCGTACTGCTCAATCAACTTCAGGTCAGCATCGTGACGAGCGCCCAGACCGCAGCGATCGAGCCGATCACGATCTGCACCAGGCTCCGCCCCAGTGGCGGCTTGGCCAAACTGCCGTCCTTTGGATTCTGGGGCGGTTTGATCAGCGCCAACGCCGTTCCGACGGCGAGCGCACCGCCGAGGGCGAGCAACAGCAGAGGCAAGAGGTTGTCGCCGAACATGGGCTCAGACGATAGCTGTCGTGCCCGAACCGGGCCGTATCGCTGGATCCGGTGGCCCGACAAACAATGCGTAGGTCATCGCCGCCACAGGTAACACCGAGAGCACGATTGCAGCCGATCCGTACGAGCCGAACTGCTCTCGGGCGAGCGAGAGGGTAAAGGGGCCCAGCGCTGAGCCGGCTACGCCCAGGAACGTGAGCACCCCGTTGAGCGATCCGATATGGGTGACGCCGAACCACTTGGGCAACAATGCCGAGCTGACAACCCGTGCGCTTCCACCGGTGATTCCCAAACTGAGGGCGTAGGTGATCACCAGTGCGTTGCTCGACAGTGTGGTCGTCAGGAAGTGGCTGCCGGCCAGGAGGGCCATCGACGCGGCGGGGAGGTACCGCCCGTCGGTCCGGTCGACGATCCATCCCAGGCCGAGGGCCGAGGCGGTCGAGCCTGCGATCTGGGGCAAGAACATCGTGGCGGCCTCGTCCTTGGTGAGTCCGTTTTGCACCAGGAGGTCGATGGCGTGGAAGTTGAGGCCGGTGATCAGCATGCTGGTGAGCGTGCTGACGGCGAGAATGAGCCAGAATCCAGGCTGGGTCAGCGCCTGGGCACGCGTGTATCCCCATGCGGTACCGCGGGTCGACTCCGCCTCGTCGGCTCCGCCCCCATCGGGTCGTTGACCCACGTCGACCGGTCGCGCTACCAGCACAAACCACGCCAACGGCACGATGATGGCCGGAACGGTGACCGCAGCGATCACCCAGGTCTGGCGCCAGCCGTACCGGTTGATGGAGGCGTTGAGCACGATCGGGGTGAGCGCGATGCCCGCCGCCACACCGATCGTGGTGACGCCGATGGCCCGACCACGGAACCGGTCGAACCACACTGCCACCGTCACGGTGGAGACCATCGACAGGCTGCCCTGGCCCAGCATTCGTATGAACACGAATCCGGCGGCCAGCCACACCCAGTTCTGCACCAGCGACATGTTGAGCAGGGCGAGGCCGAACAGCGAAGCGATCACCAGCATGGCCGTTCGCACCCCGAAACGATCGATCTGCTGACCGACGACGGGCATCGCGGTCGCGCCGAGCAGCGTGCCGATCAGGTACGCCAGGGAAACACTGGTTTGTGACAGGTCCAGATCGTTTACGAATGAGTCCACGAAGACCGAAACGCCGACCGTTTGCCCTGGTCCGGTGAGCGATCCGGCGACGATGGCAATGATCACCATCCGCCACCCCAGGAACCCCCTCACAGCATGCCGACGGGTCGATGCGGTCACTGAAAGAACCGTTCGAGGATCGGCTCGGGGAACACGTCGCGAAGCTTCTCCGCCCGGACCTCACCCGAGAGTTCGCTCACCTCGTAGCTCTCGGTTCGGTTCACGCGGCGCACGATCTTCGACTCGACTGCTCCGGTGGCGGCGTCGAAGCAGTAGTCGGTCTGCAGCCCGTAGTTCTGCGTAACCTCGCCGCGGGACAGATCGAGACGTAGTTCGTAACACCCGACCGTCGGGGAGAACCGAACCCGGTAGCTCCACTGATCACTGGCCACGAGACGTCGTAGTTCCTCGGCCCGCTCCGCGACGGTTGCGATCGGTTTGGGCGGTGTGCAGAAAAGCTCGGATCCTGCCTCGCGGCAAGTCTCGGTCTCCCCGTCGCGTTCGTAGATGATCGAGCCATCTCGGTTGACAAGGCGTTGGTCGCCTCGCTGCACGACGATGTCGTCGGCGAAGGCTGAGATCCCGCCGCCGGCGAGACCCACGCGGGCAA
This sequence comes from Acidimicrobiales bacterium, assembly GCA_013003325.1. Classification (GTDB taxonomy): domain Bacteria; phylum Actinomycetota; class Acidimicrobiia; order Acidimicrobiales; family SZUA-35; genus JABDIY01. The sequence goes on along the minus strand of JABDJU010000187.1, from coordinate 7,391 downwards.
ACGCGATGTGGTCGACTGCTTGAGCCGCCGACCAGGCCGTGAGAAATGCGTCGGTGGCGTCGGCCGCTGCGGTGGTGGGAGGGGTGCTGATCGCCGCTCCGAGGTCGCCACGGGTCAGTTCCCAGATCCGCCACACGAGGAAGCCGCAGATGGCTACCAGAATCGTGAGGAGCACAGCCAGCGCTCGATTGCTCATCGCCGTTCGTAGGCCCAGTTCCCATCGGCCATGACGAGGCGGTTGCGGCCACCCGGGTCATGGAGTTTGGTCTTGTCTCGATAGGCGACATCGCCTTCCCAGACCAGCAGTACCGGGTTGCCGGGGATCGGGACTGTGATGAAGCGGGGAGGATCCGATTCGACCCGACCATCGAGAGCGTGATCGATCGTGTCGAACCGGCTGAGCTGGAACAGTGTGATCCAGGTCGGCGGGATCAGCTCGATCTCCCCGGCGCGGTGCAGTTCGAGAGCGGCGCCGGGAGCGAGCCACTTGTGATCATGGATCTCGCCCATGTCGATACGGACCTCGTCGGGCGGCGCATGGCCGACAAAGAACCAGGTGCTGAAGCGGCGGATCTTTCCCTCGACCACCATCGACTTGAGCGGCGGTGGGACCCAATAGCTCCACGGCTCCATACGTTGACTTGCGATGTCCAGACCGGTCTCTTCGGCCGCTTCACGAACCGCAGCCGACCGCGCTCGGCTGATGTCGTCGTCGCCCGTATCATCATCATCGACCCGCCCACCGGGGAAGACCCACGCGCCACCGAAGGCGATTTTGCTGTTCCGCTTGAGCATGAGCACTTCGAGCCCATCGACTCCGTCGCGACCCAGAACTACCGTCGCCGCCGGTATCAGGGTTTCCTCCATCAGGATTCACCAGCTATCCGGTCGACGATCGACTCGGCGGTGGCCACCGGATTCGGGTCGGCCGCTTCGAGCAGGTCGGTTCCTTCGAGCTCGTCCTCGAGGCGGCTGAGCAATATCTGTTCGGCTCGACTTCGAACCTCGGCCCTGATGCGCAGGGCGCGTCGCCGGTTCAGTCCACCGGATGCGTTGAGGTGATCCATGTGGGCATGGATCTCGTCGACGGTTGCCGGCGCCCCCTCGCCCGATGTTGCGGTGGACATCACGACCTCGGGGCGGAAGTAGGTTCCGTATTGATCGATGTCCTGTCCGGTGACGTGGGCCAGATCGAGCATCAGCTGGAGATCGCGTCGCGTGTCGGATGCGCCTGGTCGATCTGCTTTGTTGATCACGAATACGTCAGCCACCTCGAGCAGCCCGGCTTTGTTGGCCTGGACGGCGTCGCCCATGCCCGGGGTTGTCACGACGACGGCGGGGTCGGCCGCGGCGACGACGTCGACTTCGACCTGTCCGACACCGACCGTTTCGACGATCACCGGTGAGAAGCCGGCGGCGTCGAGCACTCGGACCGCGCCGGGCACCGCTAGCGCAAGGCCGCCCTGGTGGCCTCGGGTCGCCATCGATCTCACGAACGTACCCTCTGGTACCACGTCGTCCATGCGGATGCGATCGCCGAGGATGGCACCGCCGGAGATCGGCGACGACGGGTCGATCGCCAGGACCGCCGGGCGGTGACCGCGCTCGACCCACTCGGCCACGAGCCGTCCGACCAAAGTCGATTTTCCTGCGCCTGGCGGGCCGGTCACGCCGACGACGTGGGCGTTGCCTCGGAGCGGATGGGTGAGTTCGGCGATCTCGTCGGCCACGGTTCCCCCTCGTTCGACCAGAGTGAGGAGTCGGCCGACGGCGCGATTGTCGCCAGCTTTGGCCTTGTCGACGAGGTCGGGGACAGAAAGGGTGCGGTAGTTCACGCGGCCGAGGCCACCGATTGGCGAACCGCCTCGACAACCTCTTCGGCCGAGGCTCCGGGGCCCAATACGGCGGCGACACCAGCGTTGCGCAACTCCTCTTCGTCTTCGGGAGGAATGATGCCGCCGATGATCACGGGCACGTTGATGTCGCCGGCCCGCAGGGCATTGACCATCTTGGGTCCGAGCGTAAGGTGGCCCGCGTTGTGCATCGACAGTCCCACGGCGTCGGCATCTTCCTGTTCGACGGCGGCGATGATCGACGAGGTTGTCTGCCGCAGACCGAGGTAGATGACTTCCATGCCGGCGTCCCGGAGGATCCGGGCGACCACTTTGAGGCCCCGGTCGTGACCGTCGAGGCCGAGCTTGGCCAGGACAACCCGGATGCGGTGGTCGGCGCCGGCGGTCACACGATCGCCTGTTCTACGTAGCGGCCGAAAACGCCGGCCAGGGTGGACGTGATCTCGCCTTCGGTGGCGTAGGTCTTCACCGCTTCGATCGTGGGTGGCATCAGGTTCGCGTCCGGAGATTCGGCGGCCGCCTTCAGGTCGGCCAACGCCGCTGCGACGGCGTCGCTGTTGCGGCTTTGTTTCACCTCACCCAGCCGTTTGAGCTGCAGCTCCTCGACCGTGGGGTCGATCCGTAGGAGCTGACGATTCTCATCGTCGCCGTCGGTGAATCGATTGACTCCGACGATGATTCGGCGACCGGCATTGACCTCGCGTTCGTATCGGTAGGCGGCATCGGCGATCTCGCCGACGAAGTAGCCATTCTCTACGCCCTCATAACACCCTTCGAGGATCGATCCGTTGCCAAGATCCAGCAGGTGGGCGAAGACGGCCTCGGCCTGCCGTTCCATCTCGTCGGTCATCCATTCGATGAATGGTGCGCCACCAAAGGGATCGGCGACGTTGGCGACACCGGTCTCATAGGCGACGATCTGCTGGGTGCGGAGAGCGATTCGTGCTGCGTCTTCGGTCGGTAGTGCGTGGGCCTCGTCGTAGCTGTCGGTGTGAAGGCTTTGCGTTCCCCCCGCCGCACCGGCAAAAGCCTGGAGGGCCACCCGGGCGATGTTGATCTCGGGCTGCTGGGCGGTGAGCGACACGCCGGCGGTCTGAGTGTGGAATCGGCACTGCCACGACTTCTCCTGCGCAGCGCCGTAGTGGTTCTTCATCCAGCGAGCCCAGATGCGGCGAGCGGCCCGGAATTTGCCGAGCTCTTCGAAGAAGTCGCTGTGGCTGTTGAAGAAAAAGCTCAGGCGCTTGGCGAAATCGTCGACATCGAGACCGGCGGCGACCGCCGCTTCCACGTAGGCGAAGCCGTTGGCAAGGGTGAACGCCAACTCCTGGGCCGCGGTGCTCCCGGCCTCCCGGATGTGGTAGCCGCTGATCGAAATCGGGTGCCAGCGGGGCATCTCGGCCGTGGTGTATTTCATCATGTCGGTGATGATCCGCATACTCGGCCGCGGGGGATAGATGTACTCCTTCTGGGCCTGGTACTCCTTCAGGATGTCGTTCTGAATGGTGCCGCTGAGCTTGGCCCGGTCGACCGCTGTCTTCTCGGCGACCGCGATGTACTGAGCCAGGGCAACGTTGGCGGGGCCGTTGATCGTCATGCTGGTGGACACCTCGCCAAGGTTTATGTCGGCAAAGAGGTCTTCCATGTCGGCCAAGGTGTCGACGGCGACCCCGGCCCGGCCGACCTCGCCTTCAGCCCAGTCGCTGTCGGAGTCGTAGCCCATCAGCGTGGGCATGTCGAAGGCGGTCGACAGCCCGTCTCCGCCGTTGCGGAGGATGTCTTTGAAGCGGGCATTGGTGTCTTCGGCTGTGCCGAACCCGGCGAACATCCGCATGGTCCACAACCGGCCCCGGTACACGCCGGGATGTAAACCTCGGGTGTAAGGGTACTGACCGGGATAGGGGGCGTCGCCATACACCGGCTCGACCTCGACACCGCTCATCGTTTCGAACGGCACATCGCGAAGACGTGAGCTGTCGTATGCCGCCTGCCAACGTGCCCTAGCGTCGTCCGGAGTTTCGTCGGTCCGGTTCTCTTCCATGTCTTCGAGGGTACCGTCCTGGCTATGGCTCAATTAAACGTTGGTGATGCAAGCTTCGAAGTTGCCGACGGTGTTCGGCTCGTGCTGGCGTTGGAGGACAGCGGCGTCGACATTCTGCACCGTTGCGGTGGCTACGCCGGGTGCACAACATGTCGGGTCAGGTTCTCCGAGGGAGAGCCCGATGAGATGCGCGATGCCGAACGCGAGCGACTCGAGAGTCGCGACCTGTTAGGCGAAGTGCGCCTGTCATGTCAGATCCTCACCGACGGAACGATGGCCGTCGAGCCCCTCATGACCGTGAGCAGCACCGAGTTCGACGACCCCGGCGACCGCCCCACCGACGACATGACTCCGTAATCTCCCTCCGGGGGCCTCTTGCCTCGCCTTCGGGCCTTCCTGTTCGTCTTCTCGCTCGGCGTTGCCTCGCTTGACGAACCGGCCCTTCGGGTCGGCCCGGAACAGGCGGTGTGCTGCTCGTTACTCGCAGCGCACCGGGATATCCCCTCGGGGAGCTCTCGCTCGCCTGCGGCGCCTCTCGACCAAATTGCGTCGGGCCAACACGCCAGGCGTCTTCTCCCGACGCTTTGTCGCTGAGATGTGTCCCGGCGACGACAAAAACGTTTGTCGCTGAGCTCGTGGCATGCTTTGGGTATGGCGAAGAACGTGCTGGGGACCGACCTGAAGACATGTGGAACAGACCCGATGACCGGGTTCTACCGCGACGGGTGCTGCAACACCGGAGCCGATGACATGGGCGTGCACACGGTGTGCGCCATCGTGACCGCCGAGTTTCTCGAGTTTTCAAAGGCGCAGGGAAACGACCTCACCACGCCAATGCCCGAGCACGGGTTCGCAGGGCTTAAGCCGGGGGATCGCTGGTGCCTGTGCGCAAGCCGATGGGCCGAGGCTCGCGATGCGGGCATGGCACCGGCGGTCGACCTCGAGGCAACCCACGCCCGTTCGCTCGAATGGGCTTCGTTGGCCGATTTCGAAGCCGCAAACGCTGCTACCGGCTAGGTCGCCTGGTCGAACAGCAGTTGATTCCCGTCGGGATCGTGAACGACGAAGTGAACCTCGCCGCTTCCAGATCCGGCGCCGGCGTCGAGCTCATAACCGTCGGCCACCAGGCGCGAGGCGACAGCTCGCGCATCACGAGGGCGGAACGTCAACATGTTTCGAGCCAGAACACCCTGGTACAAACCGATGCGGGAGCCGTCCCGCTCCATCATCACCCACGATTTCCCGTCGCCGTCGACCTCCTGGAACCCGACGCTTTCATAGAAAAGCCGTGATGCCCGCAGGTTCTTCACGTTCAAACCCATTGAAAAGGGTCCCGGATCTGCCACCCGTTTACTATGCCCCCGATGGCGTCGACCCACCAGTACATTCCCGATCCTCGTAACGACACCATTCTGGTGTGGCTCGACGGTCGGCTCACACCGAGGGCGGACGCGATGGTGAACGTGCTCGACTCCGGGTTCATGCTTGGCGACGGGGTTTGGGAAGGGATCCGCGTTCACAACGGCAGGTTGGCCTTCATCGACCAGCACCTGCGTCGGCTCTACGAGGGTGCCGCAGCCATCGACCTCGATATCGGCATGCCAGCCGATCAGCTCACCGATGCCCTGTACGAAACGCTGGAAGCGAACGGCCAGGCCGACCCCGAGGCCGATCAGGGTGTTCACATCCGGCTGATGGTCACGCGGGGCCGTCGATCGACCCCGTACCAGAGCCCGGCGGTTGTGGTGGGCGACGCCACGATCGTGATCGTGCCCGAGTTCAAGGCTCCTAAGCCCGAGGTCCTCACCCGTGGTCTGAACCTCTACACCGTCGCCACCCGGCGGGGTCGGCCCGACGTGCAGGACCCGAAGTTGAACAGCCACAGCAAACTCAACTGCATCTCGGCCTGTATCCAAGCCGAGAAGGCCGGAGCCGACGAAGCGCTCATGCTCGACCCGCACGGCTTCGTGTCCACGTGCAACTCGACCCACTTCTTCATCGTCACCGCACCCCAGGGGCTCAACCGGGCGCAAGAGGTATGGACCTCAACCGGTGAGTACTGCATGCCGGGAATCACCCGCTCGAATGTGATCGCGCTGTGCGAACGACACGGTGTGCCGGTCCGTCAGAAGAACTTCTCCCTCACCGACGTGTATGCCGCGGCCGAAGCCTTCGTGACCGGCACCTTCGCCGGCGTCGCGCCCGTGGCCGAGGTGGATGGTCGCCCGATGGGCGGGGTGTCCGCCGCGATGACCGGCACGAGGCCCTCCGGTGGGCGGGGTCCATTCACCGAACAACTGCAGAACTGGTACCTCGAACTGATCGAAGCCGACACCGGCTGAGACAGAACGGTCGTGGTGAGCAAGGTCAGAGGAGGTTGGCGACCACTTCGCCGCTGCGGAACACGGTGATGTCGCCGTCTTCGCTCACCTTCAGCACGGCCAAGGCGATCAGTGACAACGTCTTGGCGGCGGCGGTGCGAGCCCCTTCGTGCTGGCTGTCCTTGCTGGTGAGAATGGCGCCGTAGGCAAGAAGGCTGCCGTGACAGTCGACGATCGTGGCGCCATCGAGTGCTGCCAGTCGGGCCAAGGTCTGGGCATCCATATCCGTCGTTTCGATCAGATGGTGTAGCCGGGTTTCGACCTGCATGGCGTTGGGATCGACCTCGTTCCGAAGGTCATAACGATCCTTCCGCGCCACCGTGCTGTCGAGCGAGTCGGTAGATCCGACGATGCCGAAGATCGCACCCCGCTCCTGGACCGACACCAGCAGCGCAGCCTGGACGACAAGCTCAACCGCTGAGCCTTCGCCGACCGCTTCTTGAAGCGCCCGGGTCAGCCAGATCGGAAACGCCTTCCAGTGCTCGCTCCGCCGGACCACGAGAGGGCGACCGTCGACGAAGGCCCAGATGCTGCGGTCGCCGCGGAGATAGAAGCCGATCCCGCCCAGTTCTTCAGTCGATCGCGACACCAGGGTGCCGCGATCGTGGAATGGCTGACCTTCCGGGTCGAGCTCGACCAGTTCATGTTCCAGCTGATCTAACCGGTGGGCCTGAAGCTCGGTTCTTGCCCGTCCCCGTTCATCGACCACCAGGACCGAGCGCCTCCCATCGAACAGCAGGGGGCTCCGTTTTGCCGCTCGAAGGCCCGAAGGGTACGACACGGTGAGGCGAGGTTCGTCGGTGAGGGCGTTGGTGATCACGATTCCGTGGGTGAGTTCCTGTGATTCCACGCGCGTTCCGCTCAGTTCGATCAGGTATTCAATCGTGTCGGCCAAAAGTCGTCGGTAGTCGGTCTCGCTGTTGTTCCAGATCGCATGCTGGGCCAGGAACTCGACGATCACCGTGTCGCGTAACGCCCGCTGAAGCGAGGGGCTGAGCGAGGTGTTGTTCGGTCCGGTGTTGGCGCCGTGAAACTGGGTGGCGGCATTGAGGGCGGCGGCGGGAAGCGAATCGAGGGTTTGAGCCAGCGCCGATTGAGCTTCGACGATCGAGGCGGGGA